>CAZRRW010000157.1:0-6201 GCA_964602505.1 uncultured Burkholderiaceae bacterium | reverse complement strand
CAAACCGGGGCCCATACAGGACGAGCGAGGCCGCACGATTGGCCAGCACGTGGGCTTGAGCTTCTATACGCTGGGCCAGCGGCACGGCCTGGGGATCGGAGGGGTGAAAGGTGGCGCGGAAGAGCCGTGGTTCGTGGCCCGCAAGGACATCGCCCGCAACGCCTTGGTGGCCGTGCAGGGGCATGACCACCCCTGGCTGCTGTCGACAGGGCTGCTCGCCGACGACTTTGCCTGGGTGTCCGGCAGCCCCCCCGCGCCTGGCCGCTATGCCGCCAAAACCCGCTACCGCCAGACGGACGCGGCTTGCGAATGGCTGCCCGCACCGGCACAGGCTGGTTGCAGCGCCTTCCGGTTTGACCAGCCGCAGTGGGCGGTCACCCCAGGCCAGAGCGTGGTCCTGTACGGCGGGCACGACGGCGAGGTGTGCCTGGGCGGGGGCGTCATTGCCGAAGCGGCCTGAGCCAGCTCAGGCCCAGGCGGCGCGGTAGTCCTGGGCGTACTGCGCCAGCGTCGTTGGCGCACGACCGGTGATGCTGGCGACTGCATCGGTCGTACGCTCGGCATAGCCCGCCTTGAAATAGCCCAGGATCAGCAGCAGGAAGTCGGCATACGCGGGCGGCAGCCCAGCAGCCAAGAGGCCCGGGCGCATGGCCTCGGGGGGAATGTCTTCATAGGCGATGGGGCGGCCCGCGGCCCGCGACAGCACGGCAGCCACGGCGTGGTGGTCCAGCGCCTCGGCGCCGGTCAGGTCGAAGGCTTGGTTGTCCAAGTCGCTGCGAACCAGCAGTTCAGCGGCCACGGCGGCGATGTCGCGTGCGTCGATGAAGCTGCCTTTGGCCTGCCCCACCGGCAGGAGGATCTTGCCCAGCTGCTGGATGCCGACCAGCCAGAAGGTGTTGAAGTTCTGCATGAACCAGTTTGGGCGGATCACGTTCCACGCCAAGCCCGAGCCTTCCAGATGCAGCTCGGCTTGGCGCAGCGGGGCGCTGTCATCGGCGTTAGCCCCCATGGCGGACATCAGCACCACTTTCCTGAGGCCTGCGGTACGGGCGGCATCAATCAGCGGGTTCAGCAACTCATGCTGGTTCACGTGGCCAGGCGGCGACAGCAGGAACGCGCGGTCGGCCTGCGCCAAGGCCTGCTGCACGCCCTGGCCACTCAGCAGGTCCACCTGCACCTGGCCCGGCTGGGACGGTGCGCGGCTTGTGGCCTGCAGGACAGGTGTGCCTCGTGCCTGCAGCAGGCGCACAAGGTGGGAGCCGACGGTGCCGCTGGCACCGATGACGAGGGTGGACTTCATGGAGAACATCCTGTGAGTTGGGAAGAAAAGTCAGTTTATGGGGCTGTATGGACACTTTGAATGGACATTAGTACAATTTACATGTCTTTTCGTTCAAATTAATGAATTAATCAGACAATGGATCTACTGACTGACATCCTGCAGCAATCGGGGCTTCGCCGCCGTGTCCTGGAGGTGCGCCGACTCCCCGAGCCGAGTGCCTTGCGCTTCCCTTGCGAGCGCAGCATGGGCTTGCATGTGGTGACCCAGGGGCACGTGTACATCCATGCCGACGCCATGGCCGAGCCCCTGGCCCTGCAGGCCGGCGACATCGCGCTGATGGCACGAGGCTGTCACCATGTGGTCAGCACCCAAGCCACGCCGCCAACCGGCACCGTGGCCACGGCGAGCGTTTCGCCTGGACAGGCCGACGAAGCCGCCCCGGGCGACGCGTCGATCATCAGCGGGGCCTACCAGTTCTGGCATGAGCCCCTGCATCCGGTGTTCACCCAACTGCCACGCTGGAGCGTCGTGCGCCTGGCCCAGCGGCCGCAGCTGGCCCCGCTGTCCCTGTCGGTGGCCCTGCTGGGCAGCGAAGCCGCAACACCTGGGCTGGGCTCGGAAAGCATCGTCCACGGTCTGCTAGACGTGGCCTTTGGCTACTTGCTGCGGGAAGTGCTGGAGGGCCGGGGGCTGGTCGCAGCCCGCTGGACCCAGGCGTTGCGCACGGCACCGGTGCGCCAGGCCGTGGAACTACTGCACGCGGACACGGGCCAAGCCTGGACGCTGGACGATCTGGCACGCCGCGTCGGCGTGTCGCGCACCTCGCTGGCTGGCAAGTTTCGAGAGGCCATGGGCGACACGCCGCTGAACTACTTGCGCACCCTGCGAATGCAAAAGGCGATGCAGTTGCTGGCCAGCACCGACGCCGGCCTAGAGCAGGTCGCGACGCAGCTGGGCTACACCGACGCCTTCAGCTTCAGCAAAGTGTTCAAGAAAGTTGTTGGCATCGCGCCGCGTGAGTTCCGACGGCGAGACTTGGCCGAGCGGCGGATGGCTTGGCGCTTCTGAGAGGCCCTGCCAGCGGCCCACCAGCATGCGCCAGCTGTCGTCCTGGCGTGATCGTCAGATCACTTGCGGGTCCACATCCACCGCCCAGCGGATGACCGACTTGGTCTGCTCGGCCGGTAACTGCCGCAGGGCGGCGTCCCACAGCCGCAAGAAGGCCTGCAGGGCCGCGCGGCGCGGCGCCTCAACCAGCAGTTGCGCCCGCTCCACATTGGCTAGGCGCGGCATCGCCGCTGGCACTGGCGGGCACAGGCTGACGCCCGGGCTGGTGGCTTGGTCCAGCAGCGCCTGCCCCGCGTCGAATGCCGCGTTCAGCCAAGCCATGGCGGACGCCTGGGTACGGGCCTCGCAGCGCAGCAAGGCCAAGTGGCTGTGCGGCGGCAGGCCCGCTTGCGCCCGCTCTGCCAGGGTGGCGGTGGCGAAGGCCTCAAAGTCATGCGTCTTCAGCGCGGCAAACAGGGGGTGGGTGGGGAATCGGGTCTGTACGATCAGTTCGCTGGTGGGAGCGATCTGGACGTCAGCCCCCGGCCCCGCCCGGCCAGCGCGGCCGCCCGCCTGCATCAGCAAGGCAAACAGGCGCTCTGCCGCACGGAAGTCGTGGCTGAACAGGGCCCCGTCGGGCTCGGGCACCAGCACCAGGCGGATGCGGCGGAAGTCATGGCCCTTGGCCACCATTTGCGTGCCCACCAGCACGTCCACCTCACCCGCGTGCACTCCCGCCAGCTGCGCCTGCAGGCTGCCTTTCAGCCGGGTGCTGTCCGCGTCGATACGCGCCACGCGTACCGGCCCGCCGTGCGTGGTCGGCGCCCCAGCCAGCAATACCGCCAGTTGCTCCTCCAGCTTCTGGGTGCCATGGCCCAGGGGCTTGATGTCCAGATTGCCGCACTCTGGGCAGGCGCGGGGCACCCGGTGCGTCAGGCCGCAATGGTGGCAGCGCAGCGTGCGGTCGGTGCGGTGGAACACCCGCCACGCGCTGCAGTGGGCGCATTCACTCTTCCAGCCGCAAGCCCCGCAGTGCAACACCGGGGCATAGCCTCGGCGGTTGAGCAGCACCAGGCTTTGCTCGCCGCGGGCCAGGCAAGCCTTCAGCGCAACCAGCGCGGCAGGATGGATGAGACGGCTGGTTTCGTCGCCTGGGGAGCCGGCTGCCGGGGCCCCCATGTCCAGCAGGCGCACCTGGGGCAGCGGCGCGGCCGCCACGCGCTGCCGCAGGCTGAGCAACTGGTACCGGCCCGCCTGCGCGTGTGCCCAGCTTTCCAGGGACGGCGTGGCTGAGCCCAGCAGCACACGGATGCCTTCGTGCTGGGCGCGCCAGACCGCCAGGTCGCGCGCCGAATGGCGTGCCCCGTCCTGCGCCTTGTAGGAGGGGTCGTGCTCCTCGTCGACCACGATCAGCCGCAGCCAGGGCATGGAGGCAAACACGGCCATGCGGGTGCCGAGCACGATAGCCGCCCGCCCCGTATGCGCCGCCAGCCACGCCCGCAGGCGCTGCACAGGCGTGAGGCCGCTGTGCAGACTGACGATCCAGTGCTGTGGGAAGCGCTCGGCGAAGCGGGCCTCCAACTGCGGGGTGAGGTTGATCTCTGGCACCAGCACCAGCACCTGACTCGCGTCGTGGACCAAGGCGTCCTCGACGATGCGCAGGTAGACCTCGGTCTTGCCACTGCCAGTCACCCCAAACAGCAAGCTGGGCCGTGCCGCTGCGCTCCTTGCTGCCCGCCACGCCTGCAGGGCGGCCGCCTGCTCGGCGTTGAGTTCAGGCCGAGCCGGTGCGGGCGCCTCACCCGAGGCGCTGCTCGGCCGCTCAGACGAATCGGGGCCGGAGATCGATGTCTCGACGCCCCGGGCGGCTGGCTGCCCTGGGCGCAGCTTGGCCACCTGGGCCGCCCACTGGGCTGCATCCAGCCGCCGCAAATGGCTGGGCAGGGCGGAGAGCATCACCTCGCCAACGGCGCGCTGGTAGTAGTGGGCCGCGAACCGTGTCAAGTCGAGCCAGTTGGCGTCAAGGGGTGCGGCGGCGTCGAGCACCTCAACGATGGGGCGCACCGCCGAAGGCGGCGGTGGGCCATCGCCCACCTCGTCGACGCCACCCAGCACCACGCCCAAATGCACTGCCTTGCCCAAAGGAACACGGACCAACGTTCCTGGCGGTAGCGGGCGCTCACACAGATAAGTCAGGGTGCTGCCTAGCGCCAAATGGACCGGCAAGTCCACCGCGACCTGCAAGAGATGTGGTGAGCTTAGACCCAATTTCTCGTCCAAAAACTGCGAAGCTGGCTTCAAGTGCTTGGTTTCAAACAAGAAAACGCACCTGCCCCCAGTTTCTGTGGATAACTTTGTGAACAGATGGGTTCGTCTACCCCGCAACCCGCATGGATGCTGGCTTCAGTCAGATTGCTCGCGCGACAGGCACTCGCCGGATACTCAATGAAATCAATCACTTACTGAACGGATCAGAGGCGCAAAAAAGCTGCGCAGAACCCGCGCCCCAAGAGGCATGACCTCAGTGTGCATGTGCATAACCATATTGTCCTTGACAAAATGGTGGGATCTCTCACCTTTGTCAAACCGGGTGGTTTGGGCTGGGCTAGGAGGTGCTTTGAGCCTGGGTTTGGCAGCCCTTGAAAAATCGTGGCCAGCGAGTGAGTGAAGACTCATTCGCTCTTCAGGTCAGGGTGTTGCACCCCGCATCTTTCGCGAGTAGTCATGGACAGCCTGCACCAAAGCGGTCACATGATCGGGCGGCGTGAACTGGGAGATGCCGTGCCCCAGGTTGAACACATGCCCGACTCCAGCGCCAACACCGGTGTGAGGCGGGCCAAAGCTTTCCAGCGCCTTGGCCACCTCGGCCTCAATCTGCTTGGGCTCGGCAAAAAGCACCATCGGGTCGAGGTTGCCTTGCAAGGCCACCCGGTCGCCCACTCGGGCACGGGCTTGACCGAGGTTCACCGTCCAGTCCAGGCCCACCGCGTCACAGCCCAGCGCGGCAATCTGCTCCAGCCACAACCCCCCACCCTTGGTGAAAACGATGCTCGGCACACGCACCTTCAGGCTGCCGCCGCCCGGCAGGGCTTCCACGCGCTCGCGCTTGAGCTGGCTGACCACCCGCTGGGTGTAGGCCAGCGAGAAGCGCTGGAAGGCACCGTCGGCCAGGGTGCCACCCCAGGTGTCAAACACCATCACCGCCTGAGCGCCCGCGTCGATCTGCGCGTTGAGGTAGGCCGCCACCGCATCGGCATTGATCTCCAGGATGCGGTGCATCAGGTCGGGCCGCTGGTAGAGCATGGTCTTGACGGTGCGAAAGTCGTCCGAGCCACCGCCTTCAACCATGTAGCAGGCGAGCGTCCAGGGGCTGCCCGAGAAGCCGATCAGCGGCACGTGCCCACGCCCGCCACCCTTGGCCGCCAGCGCGCGGCGGATCTCCGCCACCGCGTCAAACACGTACTGCAGCTTGGCCATGTCGGGCACGGCCAGCTTGGCCACCGCCGCCTCGTCGCGTACCGTGTGCGCGAACCTGGGGCCTTCGCCGATGGCAAAGCTCAACTCCAGGCCCATGGCGTCGGGCACGGTGAGGATGTCGCTGAACAGAATGGCCGCGTCCAGTGCGTAGCGCTCCAGCGGCTGCATGGTGACCTCGCAGGCATAGGCCGGAGAGGTGGCCAATCCCATGAAGCTGCCCGCCTTGGCGCGAGTGGCGTTGTACTCGGGCAGATAGCGCCCGGCCTGGCGCATCAGCCAGAGAGGCGTGTAAGGAGTGGCCTGCCGCTGAAGGGCCTGCAGGAAGGTTGGGTTGACGAGGTGCGGGTGGTCCGCGTGGGCAGCTCCAGCCGCCGGGGTCAGGTCGGGCGCGTTCA
>CAZRRW010000156.1:223-6244 GCA_964602505.1 uncultured Burkholderiaceae bacterium | reverse complement strand
ACAGTCGCTTTGGCTCGTTCATGCTTGACGGCATTTATCAGCGATTCACTTTCGTTGACCCTTCGATCCAGCCTAGCGTCTCAACCGGGTTGCGACTCCCAGTCTCATTGGAGATCCTCGCGGATCCATCAATACCCGTTTGGGTGACTACGTTGTTAGTGCGCTTAAGACAAGGTCGTTACCAACCCCGCCTCGCACCTAGGCTACGGACGGCTGAACGTCCGGTTGCACTCTGGCTCACGCCATGCAACAACTCTCCACACGGCTTACGCCGCGTACAGACACCTTGCATTAGCAAGGTCGCAGCCTTTCGGCTGCGCAGGTCGGCCTTGTGGGCCGGATACTGCTGTACTCTCCACACACTCGAAAAAGCGGTGTGGCCGCCACAGCTGGCGGAGCGACGATCAAGTCGCACGCTTGGGAAGCTGCCGTTCTGCCATTGAACTACGCCCGCGCCACCCAAGTTTAAAACACCGCCCGCAGGATGAGCCCGGCCCCGCTGACGATGAGCAGCCCGTAGATGATGCGAAGCACCGTCTCCACCTTCACCCGCTTGTGCAGCCGCATGCCAATGGCCACCGCCACCAGCATGAAGGGCATGCACCACAGGGCCATCAGCAGCAGGCTGCCCCCGGCATAGAAGCCAGCCACCGCAAAAATGGTCAGCCGCATCAGCGTGGACAGCAGGATCACCGCGGCCACCGTGGCGCGCATTTCGGCCAGCTGCGGGCAGCGGCGCGACAGGTAGATCACATACACCGGCCCGCCCGTGCCAAACATGGCGCTGAACACGCCGCCAGCCAGGCCCACAGGCCACGCAGCCCAGGCCGGCCAGTCGCCGCGCAACTGCGGCTTGCGGATGTTCCACAGCGCGTAGGCCACCACAAACACACCCAGGCCCAGCATCAGCGCGGTGGGGCTGGCCTTGGCCAGGGTGTAGGCCCCAATGCTCATGCCCAGCACCTGCCCGGGCAGGATGCGTCGCACCTCGCCCCAGTTGGCGTCACGGTGCGCCTTGCGGTTCACTGTGGCGGCAGCCACCACGTCCACCACCACGGCCATGGGTACCACCTGCTTCAGGGGCATCAGTTGCGCCAGGGCGGGCAGCATCACGATGCTGGCGCCAAAGCCCGTCATGCCAAACACGGTGTAGGCCAGCAGCACCACAAAGGGCGCGGCCACCCACGCGGCGGTGGGAATGGCGCTGGCGGCAGACTGGAGCGTGGCCCAGTCGGTGGGGAAGATCAAGACGGCGGTCTCAGGGCGGGGCGCTCAGGGGCGCAGGTAGGCGTAGCCCTGCTGCTGGCGGCGCATGATCTCGCTGGCACCCGCCTTCACATAGCCCACTTCGGGGTGCATGTCGGCCTTGTTCAGGCGCTGGTTGGTCATGGTGTTCTCGCACACCAGCACCTTCACCCCGGCCTTCAGCGCCTCGGTGATGCGCCCGGCGGTGGGCGCGTCAAAGCGCGTCATGCCAATGCCCGGGCCGTAGGTGACAAGCACGATGTCGGTGTTGGCAGCGCCCAGGTCGTCTTGCACGTTCTTGATGTTGTTGAGCGCCAGGTTCCACTTGGCCGGGTCGGCGTCGCTCATCTGCACCACCAGCTTTTGCTTTGGCGCAAGCGTCTGGGCCACCGCCCAAGGGCTCAGCAAGGCGGCCGCAGCGGCGGCCAGTGCAAGCCGACGTGGTGGGGTTGGCATGGGGTGTGTCATTGGGGCTTCTCCTCTTGGGGCATGTTAGCCCCCGCACGCCCCATCACTGCAACAGACGCACTTCGCGCAGGGGCCGCAGCACGCTGGACGGTGCCAGCCCCAAGGTCTGGCGGAACATGCGGCTGAAGTGGGCCGAATCCGCAAAGCCCGCGTCCAGCGCAGCGCGGGTGAGGGTGGGGTTGCCGCCCAAGGCTGCAATGGCTGCGCGAACCTGCGACCACACCCGATAGCTGCGGAAGCTCACGCCCATCTCGCTGCTGAACAGGTGGTTGAAGCGCGAGGCCGACAGGTGCACGCTGGCCGACACGGCATCACGCCCCCGCGCCGGCATGGTGGGGTGGCGCAGCATCTGCAGGCCACGGGCCACCCGGCGGTCTACTGGCGCGGCAGGTGGGCAGCCCATGGTCAGCAGGGCGGGCAGGTCGAAGCTGCGCAACCGGGTTTGGGTGGTGGCTCGGGTACGCACCGGCGCCGCCACGTCAAAGATGACCTTGCCCAACTGCGCAAAGTGCGGGCGCAGGCCGCGCGCCTCGGGCGAGTCGGGCTCCAGGTAGACCGCAGCCACCTGCTCGCCAGCGCTGTCCAGCACATGCTCGACCCCGCTGTCTACCAAAGCACTGTGGCAGGTGTGCCTTGTGTTGGCCTGGGGGTGCCGCAGGTGCAGGGCAAAGCGGCCCGACAAGCCCAGCAGCAGCACGGGCGAAGCGTGGCGGTGCCAGGTGGTGGTGGGCAAGTCCCCCTGGTAAAGCGCCCGGTCGGTGCCCAGCAGCAGCGAGCTGCTTTCATGCGTCATAGCCTAAACCTGCAAGTCATCGGCAGCGTCAATCGCTAAGTTTGGTGGGTGCTTGGGATGGGGCTGCCGCTTGGCGCCCACCTGTGTGTTCGACATCTTTTTCAAGAGGCAATTTATGGTACCCGTGAAGGCGTTTGGTGCAGGGCTTGTGGTGGTGGGCATGCTGGGGTGTGCGTCGGTGGCGGTGTCCAACGACGCCTTGGTCGACCGCACAGCCTTTGCGCTTGGCCTGGCCAAGAGCGACTTCACCATCAGCCAGCGTGTGGACGAGGGCACCACCACCCGCTACCAGGTGCGCACCCGCGCAGGCCAGGAGTTCAACTGCTTTGTGGGCGGCTCCATCAGCGTGATTGGCCCGTCGGTGTCCGAGGCCATCTGCAGCCGAAAGGGCGAGCCCGCCAGGAACCCGCTGCTCCGCTGAGCACGGGCGTGGGCCTCAAGGCCCACTGCGGCACGGCGGGCGAGCGCGTGAACGGCAAGAGGGGCAGCCCGGCCGTGCCCGGCTTGCGAAGCGACTGTTGGCTGGACGCAAGAGTCATGTAGCCCAGCTCGCTGGCGCCATAGCTCTCGTGGATGACTGGGCCCCACCAGTCGATCATGGCGCGCTTGACCTCTGGCGCGCAGGGGCTGCCGGTGGAGGCCACAAAGCGCATGGACGACACGTCGTACCGGGCCCGTACGGCAGCGGGCAGGGCCAGCATGCGCACATACATGGTGGGCACCAGGTAGGCGTGGGTGAGCCGGTGCTCGGCAATCAGCGCCAGGGTACGCTCGGCATCGAGCCGGGGTTCAATGAACAAGGTGCCGTCGTCTTGCGCCACGCCCAGCGCATAACTGTTGGGCGCGCTGTGGTACAGCGGCGCGCTCACCAGGGCGCACATGCCCGGCGTGGCGCCATAGGCCACCCGCCGCAGCTCCACCATGGCCTGCCCCTGCTGCGGGGTGCTGGCCTCCCGCACGATGCCCTTGGGCCGCCCGGTGGTGCCCGAGGTGAAGAACATCGCCCCGCACGGCGGGGCTGCGGGGCCAGTGTATGCGTCAACCTGGTCGCGCGCGGCCTCCCAGGCCGGCACCCCGGGCACGCTGCCTTGGGTGGCCCACACCTGCGTGCCGCCGGTGGCCAGGCCGCCCAGCTTGGCCCACAGCGGCGCGTCAGCCACCAGCACCCGGGCCGCGCTTTGGGCCAGGATGTAGGCCACCTCGTCCGCCTTGAAATGCCAGTTGATGGGGCACCACTGCGCGCCCAGGTGGCGCACGGCCACAGTCAGCTCCAGCGCCAGCGGGCTGTTGTGCATCAGCAGGGCCACCACGTCGCCGCTGCGCACGCCCGCGCGGTGCAGCACCGTGGCGCTGCGCCGCCAGCGCGCCTCAAACTCGCTGGCCGTGACGGTGTGGCCCTGGAAAACGATGCTCGGCTGCATCATGGCTTGGCTCCCCCTCGGGTTCGCCCTTGCGTGGAGGGCGAATCAGTCAAAAAGGCGAGCATAGTGGCCGATCGTTCGCGGGCTTGCCCAGGGTGGCGTAGATTCGTCAAATCCCCCTACCAGCTTGGGTTCCTGCACATGTCCTCACAAGACAAGGAATACAGTCGGATTCATGGCAACGTCTGAGACTACCGAAGCTGGCGTCAAGAAGGCGCTGGGCCGTGGGCGGCGTAACGTACGGCGCGGGCCACTGGCGGTGGCTGCGTCTTACGCCGCTGGGCGCGTGCGGGTTGATTTGAGCAACGGCTGCGCGTTTGAGTTTCCGTTCCAACACGCGCAAGAGCTGGCCAAAGGCAAGCCGCACCAGTTGCGCAGCATTGAGATTCAGGGTTCTGGCCTTAGCCTGCATTGGCCCAAGTTGAACGCCGACCTGTACGTTCCTGCGCTGGTGAAGGGCGTGTTTGGCAACCAGCTGTGGATGCTCGCCCTCGCCGCTGAGGGCGGACGCTCCACCAGCGAAGCCAAGCGCAGCGCCGCGCGAAGCAACGGGGCGCGGGGCGGCAGGCCGCGCAAGACGCCGAAAGCAGAGGCTTGACTCGCAAAGAGGCCGGAGCCATGCGCCAGCGCAGCCTTACGCGGCAAGACGCGGCCACCCTCATGGGCCCCACCCAACGCAAGGTGTAGGGCATGACGCGCGGCGGCTTCACCAACCTGTCTGAACGCAAGCCGATGGACAGCTTGACGCGGCTGGGCTGTGACATTGAAATCAGCATTCGGCCCATGCGGGCGGGTGCGGGGCAGTTGGTGTTGGCGGCGACTTAGAGCTTTTGGGAGTGATCTTCGTGGCGACTATCAATCCATTCATGCGGTTTGTATTGGCCGTTTGCGTCGTGATTGCCACGTTCGTACCCAGCGCTTGGGCAACAGGTGCATCCAGCAGTGCAGCTATCGAAAAGCTTCAAGATCGTCAGAGCCAACTGGACAAGGATGTTGCTGTTGCCCGTGAGCGGGCAGATGCCAGGATTGATGCGCAAGACAAGCGAATCGCCGATCTCAGCATCACGATCGGACAGCAGGCTAACTACATCGCGTGGACGAGCGTTGGCATCACGATACTGGCATTGGTGGCATCCATTGCTGGCTATCTCAGCGCAACGACGAAAGCAAAGAACGAAGCTCGCCGGTGGATTGTTGAGAACGCAACGACTCTCAGGCAGGAGATCGACAAACTTAGGTCGCAGGTAGATGCTGGGCTAGAGCATGTGGCCATCCAGAAGGAGCGCTTTTCATCTGACGTTCAGAAGCAGCGAGAAGACTTCGATGCATTGTTGAAATCGACGAAAGAAGTGCTTGCGCGAGCCACTAAGGAATTGATGGATGGTGCTGGTTCGACAGTTAGTCCTGGGACTCTCACAGCAATCGGCACCCTTCACGGAGGCTTGAAGCAGAAGCCCGAGTCGGAGTACACGGCTTCAGATCACTTCTCACGAGGATTGGCGTCTGCGGCTGAGGGCAAGTGGGCAGTGGCGTTAGATTGGTTCGACAAGGCAGTTGGTGCAAGCGCCGACGAGTCAGCTGAAGATCGAGCCAAGTACCTGCTTCTCAAAGGCTACTCGCTGGGCCAACTCGAACGCTCGGAGGATGCGATCGCCGTCTACGACGAGGTGATCCAGCGCTTTGGTCAGGACAAGGAAGCTGCGCTGCGCGAGCAGGTGGCCAAAGCCATGGTGAACAAGGGCATCACGCTCGGCCAGCTCAATCGTTCAGAGGACGCGATCGCCGTCTACGACGAGGTGATCCAGCGCTTTGGTCAGGACAAGGAAGCTGCGCTGCGCGAGCAGGTGGCCGGGGCCATGGTGAACAAGGGCATCACGCTCGGCCAGCTCAACCGTTCAGACGACGAGATCGCCGTCTACGACGAGTTGATCCAGCGCTTTGGTCAGGACAAGGAGGCTGCGCTGCGCGAGCAGGTGGCCAGGGCCATGGTGAACAAGGGCATCACGCTCGGCCAGCTCAATCGTCCCGGCGAAGAGATGGCCGTCTACGACGAGGTGATCCAGCGCTTTGGTCAGGACAAGGAAGCTGCGCTGC
>CAZRRW010000156.1:0-123 GCA_964602505.1 uncultured Burkholderiaceae bacterium | reverse complement strand
GCGAGCAGGTGGCCAAAGCCATGGTGAACAAGGGCATCACGCTCGGCCAGCTCAATCGTTCAGAGGACGCGATCGCCGTCTACGACGAGGTGATCCAGCGCTTTGGTCAGGACAAGGAAGCTG
>CAZRRW010000155.1:0-6288 GCA_964602505.1 uncultured Burkholderiaceae bacterium | reverse complement strand
CGCCAACACCTTCCTGCCCACCGTCGGCAAGCGCGGCGCAGCCATCATCGCCGCGCGGGGGCTGTCATCGGCCGCATCGGCAGCCAATGCGGCCATTGACCACATGCGCGACTGGGCGCTTGGCACCAACGGCGCCTGGGTGACCATGGGCGTGCCCAGCAATGGTGAGTACGGCATTCCCAAGGACGTGATGTTCGGCTACCCCGTCACCTGCGAGTCGGGCCAGTACAGCATCGTCGAAGGCCTGCCCATCGATGCCTTCAGCCAGGAGCGCATCAACGTTACCCTCAAGGAACTGCAGGACGAGCAGGCCGGCGTGGCCCACCTGCTCTGAGCCAGCCCCCTTCAGAACCCGAAGCCAGCCCCAACATCGCGCAACTTGGTCAGTCGATGTTGCAGCACCCCGAGAAGGCTCTGTACGACGGCGCGAAGGCGCCTATGGACATGGTGCCGCTGCCGGTGGTAGACCACTACGCCGGGGTCGAGGCGAGGATGCTCAAGAGCCTGACCTTGCAGGCCGAACGCGCTGGCCCGCAAGGCCCCACCTTCGACGTCACGCTCGACCTGGAGGACGGCGCGCCGGTTGGCGGCGAGGCAGACCATGCGGCCATGGTGGTTAGCCTGCTCAGCAGCGCTGCAAACCGCTATGGCCGGGTGGGGGTGCGGGTGCACGACGCCACCCACCCCTGCTTCGAGGCCGATCTGGCGGCCGTGGCGGCGGCCAAGCCCGCCTATGTCATGATCCCAAAGGTGGAGCGCCTGGCCGACATCGACCGGGCTGCGACCCTGCTGCCCGCCAGCCTGCCGCTGCATGTACTCATCGAATCTGCGGCGGCCGTGGCCCATGTGGCGGTGTTCGCCGCACATCCCCGGGTGGCGTCGGTCAGCTTCGGCCTGATGGATTTCGTCTCCGCCCACCGGGGTGCAATCCCTGAGTACGCCATGACGGCCACCGGCCAGTTTCAGCACCCGCTGGTGGTTCGCGCCAAGCTGGAGATCTCTGCCGCGTGCCATGCCCAAGGCAAGGTGCCGTCGCACGGTGTGGTCACCGAGTTTGCCGACGGCGCGGCCGTTGAAGCGGCCGCACGGCGCGCGGCCCTCGAGATGGGCTACCTGCGCATGTGGAGCATTCATCCTGACCAGATCGCACCGATCCTTCGGGCCTTTGCACCCAGCGCCGACGAAGTGGCACTGGCCAGCGACGTGCTGCTGCAGGCCCAGCAGCTTGACTGGGCCCCCATCCGATTTGTGCAAGGCGGGCAGGTGCGCCTGCACGACCGGGCCAGCTACCGATACTTCTGGCAGGTGCTGCAGCGGGCCGCCCGTACCGGCCTTCGCCTGCCTGCCGAGGCGCAGCACGCCTTCTTCTCCAGCGCCCCAAGCGCCACCGACCCTACCCCAACCCTGAGACAAGCCGCATGAGCACCCCCGGTACCGCCTTTCGCGCCGCCCTGGCGGCGGAGACCCCGCTGCAAGTGATGGGCACGATCAATGCCAACCACGCCCTGCTGGCCCAACGCGCCGGCTTCAAGGCGATCTACCTGTCCGGCGGCGGCGTGGCTGCAGGTTCGCTGGGCCTGCCCGACCTGGGCATCAACAACCTCGACGATGTGCTGGTCGACGTGCGGCGCATCACCGACGTCTGCCCGGTCCCCCTGATGGTCGACATCGACACCGGCTTCGGCCCCAGCGCCTTCAACATCGCCCGCACCGTCAAGAGCCTCATCAAGGCGGGTGCGGCGGCCTGCCACATCGAGGATCAGGTGGGCGCCAAGCGGTGTGGCCATCGCCCTGGCAAGGAGATCGTCTCCGCGCAGGAGATGGCCGACCGGGTGAAGGCAGCGGCGGATGCCAAGACCGATGCCGGCTTCTTCCTGATCGCCCGCACCGACGCCATTGCCACCGAGGGGGTAGACGCCGCCATCGAACGGGCACTGATGTGCGTCGAGGCGGGTGCCGACGGCATCTTTGCCGAAGCCGCCTACGACCTGGCCACCTACGACAAGTTCGTGAAGGCAGTGGGCGTGCCCGTGCTGGCCAACATCACCGAGTTTGGCAAGACCCCCTTGTTCAGTGTGGACGAGTTGCGCCCGACTGGCGTGGCCATGGTGCTCTACCCGCTGTCGGGCTTCCGCGCCATGAACAAGGCCGCCGAAGCGGTGTTCACCGCCATTCGCCGGGACGGCCACCAGAAGAACGTGGTCGAGCTCATGCAAACCCGCGACGAACTCTACGACCGCATCAACTACCACGCGTTCGAGCAGCACCTCGACGCGCTGTTCCAAGCCAAGAAGTGAGGAGACAAACATGAGTGAACTCAAGCACGTGCCCGATGCCGTGACCGCGCCGCCCGCTGCCGGTGGCTTCAAGCCCAAGAAGTCGGTGGCCCTGTCTGGCACCACGGCGGGCAACACCGCGCTGTGCACCGTGGGCCGCACCGGCAATGACCTGCATTACCGCGGCTATGACATTCTTGACATGGCTGACGTGTGCGAGTTTGAGGAGATTGCCCACCTGCTGGTGCACGGCAAGCTGCCCACCGTGGCCGAACTGGCGGGCTACAAGGCCAAGCTGAAGGCCCTTCGCGGCGTTCCCGCCGCCGTGATGGCGGCCCTGGAGCAGCTGCCGCCGTCGGCGCACCCCATGGACGTCATGCGCACCGGCGTGAGCGTGCTGGGCTGCGTGGCACCCGAGAAGGACGACCACAACACCCCTGGTGCGCGTGACATTGCCGACAAGCTGATGGCCAGCCTGGGCAGCATGCTGCTGTACTGGTATCACTTCAGCCATAACGGCAAACGCATCGGCATCGAAACCGACGACGACTCCATTGGCGGGCACTTCCTGCACCTCTTGCACGGCACCAAGCCCAGTGACTTGTGGGTGCGCGCCATGCACACCTCGCTCAACCTGTACGCCGAGCACGAGTTCAACGCCTCCACCTTCGCGGCCCGCGTCGTGGCGGGCACCGGCAGCGACATGCATTCGGCCGTGTGTGGCGCCATCGGCGCGCTGCGCGGCCCCAAGCATGGCGGCGCGAATGAGGTGGCCTTCGAGACCCAGAAGCGCTACGACAGCCCCGACGAGGCCGAGGCCGACATCAGGGCGCGGGTGGAGCGCAAGGAGGTTGTGATCGGCTTCGGCCACCCGGTCTATACGATTGCCGACCCGCGCAACAAGGTCATCAAGGAGGTGGCCCGCCGTCTCAGCGCTGCCCAGCAGAACATGAAGATGTTCAACATTGCCGAGCGCCTGGAGACGGTGATGTGGGACGCCAAGAAGATGTTCCCCAACCTCGACTGGTTCAGCGCGGTCAGCTACCACATGATGGGGGTGCCAACGGCCATGTTCACGCCGCTGTTCGTCATCAGCCGCACCAGCGGCTGGGCGGCACACATCATCGAGCAGCGCATCGACGGCAAGATCATCCGCCCGAGCGCCAACTACACCGGGCCGGAAGACCAGGTCTTCGTGCCCATCAAGGACCGTCGTTGACCCGCCCCGCTGCCTTCGCCGCCGCCCTGCTTGCAGGCCTCGTGTGCTCGGGCACCCAGGCGCAAACGCCCGCGCCGCGGCCGCGCCCGGTCACACCGCCTGCGGCCACGACGCCAGCGCTGCCACCCGCCAGCGACGAGCAGAAAGAAGTGGCCACCCGTGTGCACACGGGTGAGATTCCCTGTGAAATGGGCCAGTCCGTCCGCGTGAAAGGCCACGCCACGGCGGTGGGCTACATCGATGTCAGCTTTGCCCGCCAGACCTACGTGATGCGCCCGGTTCAGTCGCAGACGGGTGCCATCCGCATGGAGGACATCCGTGGGGACACCTTGCTGCTGCAGCTGGGCCACAAGTCGATGTTGATGAATGTGAAGCTCGGACAGCGCCTGGCCGACGGCTGCGTGCACCCGGTGCAGCGCGAGGCTGCGCTGGCTGCCGAGCGCGCCGCTGCCGAGGCCAAGGCCCGTGGCGAGGCCCCCGCTGGCCTGTTCAGCAACCCCGTCGCACCAGCGCTTGCCGCGCCCGCCGCCCAGCAGGCCAGCCCGGCTACGAGCCCACCTAGCCCATCTTCTGGCTCTGTCGCGGCGCCGGTGGCTGCAGGCAGCCCTGCGGTGCCCGCTCCGCCCCCACCGCCTCCTTCGCCATTGACGACCCCCAACCCAGCGCCCCTGCCACCTCCTTTGCCGACGACGCCTGCCCCACCCAGCGCCCCGGTGGCGCCAAGCCCGTCGACGGCCCCGCTCAACCTGTCCATCCCCCGCTGATTCAACGCCACGGAGACCCACATGTCCGCCCACATTTCCAACGTCCGCCCCAAGCCCGACCAGGTTCTCGTTGACATCGCCGACTATGTGCTGAAGTACAAGGTCAAGAGCGCCCTGGCTTACGAAACCGCCCGCAACTGCCTGATCGACACCCTGGGCTGTGGCCTGGAAGCACTGGAGTACCCCGCATGCACCAAGCTGCTGGGCCCGGTCGTTTCGGGTACGGTCGTGCCCAACGGCGCCAAGGTGCCAGGCACCCACTTCCAGCTCGACCCGATCCAGGCCGCCTTCAACATCGGCACCATGATCCGCTGGCTGGACTTCAACGACACCTGGCTGGCCGCTGAATGGGGCCACCCCAGCGACAACCTGGGCGGCATCCTTGCCACGGCCGACTGGCTCAGCCGCAACGCGGTGGCGTCGGGCAAGAAGCCGCTGCTGATGAAGGACGTGCTCACCGCCATGATCAAGGCCCACGAGATCCAGGGCTGCATCGCGCTGGAGAACTCGTTCAACAAGGTGGGGCTGGACCATGTGGTCCTGGTCAAGGTGGCCTCCACCGCCGTCGTGGCCGAGATGCTGGGCCTAAGCCGCGACGAAGTCATCAATGCGGTGTCGCTGGCCTGGGTGGACGGGCAGAGCCTGCGCACCTACCGCCACGCACCCAACACCGGCAGCCGCAAGAGCTGGGCTGCAGGTGACGCCACCAGCCGCGCGGTGCGCCTGGCGCTGATCGCGAAGACCGGCGAGATGGGCTACCCAGGTGTGCTCACCGCCAAGGGCTGGGGCTTCTACGACGTGCTGTTCAAGGGCAACAGCTTCAAGTTCCAGCGGCCCTACGGCAGCTATGTGATGGAGAACGTGCTGTTCAAGATCAGCTTCCCGGCCGAGTTCCACAGCCAGACGGCCGTGGAAGCGGCCATGACCTTGCACGGCCAGTTGGCCAAGATGGGCAAGACCAGCGACGACATCAAGAAGATCACCATCCGCACCCACGAGGCCTGCATTCGCATCATCGACAAGAAGGGGCCGCTGAACAACCCGGCTGACCGGGACCACTGCATCCAGTACATGGTGGCAGTGCCCCTGATCTTTGGCCGCCTGACTGCCGCCGACTACGAAGACAGCGTGGCTGCCGACAAGCGCATTGACGCGCTGCGCGACAAGATCATCTGCGTGGAAGACAAGGCCTACACCAAGGACTACCATGACCCGGCCAAGCGCAGCATTGCCAATGCCCTGACGGTGGAGCTGAAAGATGGCACCAAGCTGAAGGAAGTGGCCGTCGAGTACCCCATCGGCCACAAGCGCCGCCGCAAGGACGGCATTCCGCTGCTGGAAGCCAAGTTCCGCACCAACCTGGCGCGAAAGTTCCCGAAGAAGCAGCAAGACGCCATCCTCGCCGTCTCGCTGGACCAGAAGAAGCTTGAGGCCATGCCGGTCAACGAATACGTTGACCTGTATGTCCATTGAGCACCGTTCTTGCTTGACCCCAAGCCACCATTGACCCGAATCCAGGAGTACCGAATGGCCCACGCCTTCAGCAACACCCTCAAGCCCTTCAAGACCGCCAGCGGAAAGACCGGCAAGCTCTTCTCGCTGCCCGCTTTGGCCAAGCAGTTCCCGAACATCGAGCGCCTGCCGGTGTCCATCCGGATCGTGCTTGAAAGCGTGCTGCGCAACTGCGACGGCAAGAAGGTCACCCCAGAGCATGTGGCCCAACTGGCCAACTGGAAGCCCAATGCCGAGCGCACCGACGAGATTCCCTTCGTGGTGGCCCGTGTGGTGCTGCAGGACTTCACCGGGGTGCCGCTGCTGGCTGACCTGGCGGCCATGCGCAACGTGGCTGCCAAGATGGGCAAGAACCCCAAGACCATCGAGCCCCTGGTGCCGGTGGACCTGGTGGTCGACCACTCGGTCATGATCGACCACTACGGCAGCAAAAAGGCGCTCGACCTCAACATGAAGCTCGAGTTCCAGCGCAACCAGGAGCGCTACGAGTTCATGAAGTGGGGCATGCAGGCCTTTG
>CAZRRW010000154.1:0-6312 GCA_964602505.1 uncultured Burkholderiaceae bacterium | reverse complement strand
GGACGTGGGCCTCGGGCAGGATGGCGGCTAGCCGGTTCATGGCGGCGGAGTATAGGACTGCAGTGCACAAAAAAGGGCTTGCGGCAGCAACTGCCCAAGCCCTTTGGCGGGGAAACCGGCCGCGGCCTGTGGGTCAGTTCAGCACTGCGGCTGCAACCTCCACCCGCTTGGGCACCACCTTGCCGTGGCTTTGCACCCGGTCCTTGTGCCTCACCACCTGACGATCCAGCTTGTCCATGAGCGCGTCGATCGCCGCATACAGATCCTCGTGGGTGGTCTCGCAGAAGATGTCTCGCCCCTTCACATGCAGGGTGCACTCGGCCTTCTGGCGGCGCTCCTTCTCCCGCTGTTTCTCCACCGACAGCAGCACGCTCACGTCCACCACCTGGTCGAAATGACGGGTCACCCGATCCAGCTTGTTGGTCACATAGGTTCGCAGCGCGGGGGTCACGTCGAGGTGGTGTCCGCTGATCGTCAAGTTCATAGCGCCTCCTTTGGCTGGGGTTGAACGAAGCAGGTCTTGGATTCAGCCCAGTGTGCGCCCGTTCTGCAACCGGCGCAAGCTTGCACTGCAACAAACCGAGACCCTCGCCTTCACCCCCCCCTCGCTCGCAGGGTGCGGCCTGCCCGCACTTCGCACTTCACTTCGCACTTAAGTGTGCGCCCGCTCTGCGTAGCGGTTGAACCGCCAGGCCGTGCCGTCCTGGGTGATGCGCCGCCAGGTGGCGCGCTTGGCCACCGGCGACATGGCGGTCCAGTGCTGGACCTCCTCGAACGTGCGGCCACAGCCCTTGCACACCGAATCGCCCTGGCTGGTTGAGCAGATCGCGATGCAGGGTGCATCCGGCGTGGTTCGATACCAGGCCAGCCAGGCCTCCTGCACATCGGGGGAAAGGGATTTCCAATCGATCTCGGACTGCCGATTGAAAATCATCAATGCATACACGTTCGCCAGGTGGCGAACCGGCGCGGCCAGGGCGATGCCGTCCGGCGAGGGTTCGCGCTGGCGCCACCAGTTGATGGCGTCCTCCAGATCAATCAAGTTCAGCAGTTCGTCGCTCATGTCAGGACGAACTGTAAGGAGCCTGGCCCGTACCTGCCGCCCGGCGTCTGTGAAGTGCCCTTCAAGGCGCGGGGGGGTTTAGCGCGGCCTGCGGGAGGCCTGACGCGGCAATCTGTTCCAATTCCGGGTTGAAGGGGAGTAGCTCCCGCCCAGCTGGCCCGCCAGTGGGCATAGCGGCATCGTCAGGACGAACGGGTTTCATCGGAACCTGCTCCGGTGCCAAAGGCCAGGAAGCGCGTGGACCGCGTGTGCCTGCCGAGCAAGACCTTCGCGATGCGCTGCATGGCGAAGGGCAAGGCGGCCCTTGCTTGCGGCTTGACCGGACAACTGACAAGGTTCTCAAAGGAATCGACATGGAACTGTTTTCGCCGACATGGTTTGCCGCTCTGGGCGCCATCATCGTCATCGACTTGATCCTCGCGGGCGACAACGCGATCCTGATTGCGTTGGCGGCCAAGAACCTGCCGCCGCACCTGCAAAAGAAGGCCGTTCTGTGGGGCACGGTGGGGGCCATCATCATTCGCACGGCGATGACGCTGATTGCGGTGCAACTGCTCAAAGTCCCGGGCCTCATGGCCGTGGGCGGCATCGCCTTGGTGTGGATTGCCTACAAACTGCTGGTTGATGACGGCGAAGACAAGCACCACGACGCACCCGCCGCCAATACCTTTTGGGGTGCCATGAAAACCATCGTGATCGCCGATGCCTTGATGGGCATTGACAACGTGGTGGCCGTTGCTGGCGCTGCCCAAGGCGACATGGTGCTGGTGGTGCTGGGCCTGCTGATCAGCGTGCCCATCATCCTCTACGGCTCGACCCTGTTCCTCAAGCTGATCGCCCGCTTCCCAATCATCGTCTACATCGGCGCGGGTGTGCTGGCCTTTACGGCCGCCAAGATGATCGTCAACGAACCGCTGCTGAAAGCGTACTTCGCACCCCCCCTGATTTACTGGGGCTTCGTGACCGCGGTGATCGTTGGCACCCTGGGCATTGCCCACTTGATGGCGCAACGCGCCAACAAGGACACCGCTCCGGCCGCCTGACACGTGCCGGCCTGGGCCGCGGGGGAGCAGCCCTTGCGGCCTGGCTTAAAGTGCTGGCATGCGCCTGCTCATCCGTTGGGCCTTGCTGGCCTGTGCCTTGCTGGCAGTGGCCCACCTGTACAGCGGGGTACAGGTAGACAGCTTTGCCACCGCCCTGCTGGCTGCCTTTGTCATTGGCCTGTTCAATGCAGTGGTTCGGCCGATTCTGGTGCTGTTGACGCTGCCCGTCACCTTGCTGACGCTGGGCCTTTTCTTGTTTGTGATCAACGCCGCCATGTTCTATTGGGCGGCGTCGTTGATGAGCGGTTTTGCCGTGACCAGCTTCACAGCAGCGTTGATTGGCTCTGTGATCTACAGCGTGATGGGCATCGTGATCGACCGGGCCATCGCGGCGCTGTTTGCCCCCAAGCCTGCTGCGTAGCGGCCCGCCCCAAACCGGACAGTGCGGCCTTCACCGCAGCCGATCGGCTCGGGCCTCTTCAGCGATAAGACGCTCCACCTCGCGGGCACGGGCATCGATGATGCTGGCTTCAATGAAGTCCGCGCCGGTGGCCATGGCCGCCGAGGTGGACATGAGCCTGCGACCGGCTTGCAGGCGGTCCAGGGCGCCCGCCAGATCTCCTTCTGCGAACCGGGCTTCGGCCTGCGCGCGCACGGCCCGCAGCGGCTGGGCACTGCCATCCCAGGCCTTGGCCAGCATCTGCCACGCTCGCGAATCACCCGTCTGCTCGGCCACCCGCAGTTGCAGGGTCTGCAGCGAGGCGTCGCGCTGGCCGACCAGCCACTGCGCCTCGGCGCGCAACAGGGTTTCGGCGCGGCGCGGCTGTGCCAGCAAACCCGACGGCACCTCAGGTAAGGCGCTCAGCACAGCCAGGGCCTGACGCGCCTGCTCTGGCCGCCCCTCAGCCACCAGTCGCTCGACCAAGAGCTGCCCCCACTGCCGCTGGGCCATGGGCTCACGCGTGACTGCTGCGCGCATGCCGTCGAGCAGGGCATCGGCAGCAGCCCAGTCCTTGAGCAGCACCGCTGACGCGGCGCCCGCATACAGCAGCGCCATGCGCGAGAAAGGGGTCTGGCGAGACGCGGGTGCGCCCGCGCCGTCTGCCAGGGCTGTGCGTGCCGTCACGACGCGGGCCTGGCGGGCCTGCAAGGAAGTGTCTGTGTAGACCAGGGCGCGGCCTGCCATCTGCGCATGAGCCAGCGTCGGCACGTCGCGGTTGACTGCAGCGTCCTGGCGAGCCCGGGTTTGCGCGTCAGCCAGGCGCTCGGTGTTGAGCGGATGGCTGCGAAGGTATGGGAAGGCACCGGAGTCGCTCAGGCGCGATGCAGCCTGCAGGCGCTCGAACATCTGGCCCATGGCCTGCGGCGCAAACCCCGACTGGACGAGTACCCCATACCCAATGCTGCTGGATGGCCAGCGCCTGGCTGCCCATCAACAGCCCCCCCGCTGCCTGGGGGTTGCTGCGTGCCGCCAAAGCACCCAACACCGCACCGGCGATGGCCACCAGCGTCTGGTTGCCACTTTGGCCGATCATGCGTGCGATGTGGCGCTGGGTCACATGGGTGATCTCGTGGGCGACCACCGAGGCCAGTTCATCACGGCTTTGGGTGATGCTGATGAGGCCCGCATGGAAGCCAAAGTAGCCGCCGGGCAGGGCAAACGCGTTGACGGTGCGGTCGGCGATCAGCATCGGCTGCCAGGCGAAGCGGTCGTCGATGCCGGCCGACACCTCTCCAGACGCCCGGGCCGTTGCCAGCAGCGTCTGGAACATGCCCTGGATGTAGTCATCCAACGTGGGGTCATCCAGCCAGTCGGGATCCTTGCGGATGTCGCGCGCGATGGAATCTCCCAGGCGCCGCTCGGCTGCCGGGCTCACGGCTGCAGTGGCCGAGTCGCCCAGGTCAGGCAGGCTGCGCTGGGCAAAGACCGCAGGTGCGAGCGCAGAGGGCGGGCCAGCCACCATCAACAGGGCCAGTGCCCATCGCAGTTTTTTTTGGCGCAAGTAGCTAGAACGCATCAAAAGCAGCAAAAGCAAGCGGCATCGCGCTATTGGCATCCACCAACGCGGACCAGTCCATTCTGCGCGCGGACAAGGGCACCACTCTCAACTGATCCTCGGTCTTGCCGGTCTGCCGAACCCAGGCATCGATCTCGTGCTGACGCGAAGGGTAGCGTTGGCGAAGGTATGAGACCGGCTTTGCCCTTTGGATCACCTGCTCTCGCGAAAGTTCGTAAGGTTGCCACCAATCCGGTCGCAACGCGACGTCTTTGCCTTTCAAGGCCAACTCCACCGACCTGAGGAATTCGTCCGGACTCCTGGGCGATCGGGTCGCCATGAGCTCAGGCCCCCACATTGGCAGGCGGCGCAGGCCAGCGGGCGCGTTCTTCAGATCCGCCGGATCTACGTCAACGGCCGTCACCACACGCAACCGATCCACCTCATGCACCAAGTAGACCGGACGCGCCAGGTAGACGGTGTGCAGACCGTATGCGAGTGCGGCCGCCTGAAGGGCCCCAATGATGGACAGATCCCGCCGCAGCAAGCGCCAGCCCTTGGCTTGATCAAAGATGGCGAAGGTCAGCAGCGGCCCCACCACCACGTCAATCGCGACGATCAGGAGGAACAGCTCTCTGCCGCCCGCGACCTCGCGGTACGGAAACGGGTACCAGACCAGGAACACCAATGCGGCCGCGAACAGGGCAACCAGCATCGTCAGTCCAAAATGAAGGGCAGCCGCTTTGAGGCGCGGGCCTGCGGAGAATGTGGGCGTTTGGATCAACCGATTCATGGCATGAACAAGGACGTATGACGGCACTTACTCATCTGGACAGCCAGGGGCAGGCGCGCATGGTCGATGTAGGCGGCAAACCCGCCACACACAGGACTGCGGTGGCCACGGGGCATATTTTGATGCGCCCCGAGACCTTGAGCCTGATCGATTCGGGCCACGCCCGAAAGGGCGATGTGCTGGCGGTGGCCAGGATTGCGGGCATTCAAGCCGCGAAGAAGACCAGTGATCTGATCCCCTTGTGTCACCCCCTGTCCTTGACACAGATTTCCGTGGATCTCTCGCTGGACAGGCAGCTGCCTGGCGTCTGCGTCACGGCTAGCGCCGAAACCATAGGCCCGACCGGTGTGGAAATGGAAGCGCTGACTGCGGTGCAGGTGGCCTTGCTCACGGTCTACGACATGTGCAAGGCGGCGGACCGAACCATGCGGATTGAAGCAGTCCGCTTGATCGAGAAGCGTGGCGGCAGTCATGGAGACTGGGTCGCTGCCGCCGACTAGAGCCCCT
The DNA here is from genome assembly GCA_964602505.1 of uncultured Burkholderiaceae bacterium. Classification (GTDB taxonomy): domain Bacteria; phylum Pseudomonadota; class Gammaproteobacteria; order Burkholderiales; family Burkholderiaceae_C; genus CAZRRW01. The sequence continues at coordinate 909 of CAZRRW010000154.1, read as the reverse complement.
TACCTGACGACGCGCAGCGCCAACATGTGATGCAGGCCAAAGCCGAGTGAGCCTTGGAGGCCAGATACCGGCCTCAGAACGAGGGGCTCACAAACTGACGATCAAAGGCTCACCGGAAGTCATTCGGCTTGAACGCTTTTTCTTCAGCCCCCGCGGCCAGCCGACTGCGAACGGCCTCCAGCTCCGGCAGGGCCGCCGAGTTGAGCAGTTGCTCGTAGTCCGCCGCACGGGGAGACCGCCACTTCTGGAGCAGCCGATACAGGTAGATGGATCGGTCGACATCGCCCGTCATCGCGAGGCTGACCGAGTACTTGAAGACCAGTTTGTCATCCAGCACCACGGTCTCAACCATCCTGATCGCTTCCGTGACCTGCCGTGCGTTGTCTCTGGAGATGGTGGCCACCATGACCGCACCGTAGTCTGCGAAATGGCGAAAGAAGAAGGAGGACTGCGCTTGTCGGATCCGATCCGGCAGCGGCGTGTCGGCAGACTCCGGATCGAAGATCGGGGCCAGGATCCTGAAGTCCGCAACCACCTTGGCACACAGCGCTGCCGCAAGCACGAGGACCAACCAGGATCCAGCCCCTGCAGGAGGCCTGGCACTGGGCAAGCCAGAGCTGTCTGTTTCCGGCGTCCGCAGCAGCACACCCAAAGCAAGCGCGGATGGCAACAGGAAATACAGATACCAAAGAGGAAACTCCACCATGCTGTAAGCCAGAACAAGTAGCAGGCCCATCCAGACGAATCGGGTGTCGCGGTCAAAAAACGACTGTCGGCCGTACCAGACAGCTGCCACGAGGGCAGCGAAGAACACCAGCCCTGCCAACAGCCCCAGTTCAGCAATGATGTGCAGGAAAAGATTGTGGGCATGATCCACGGTGGCGCTGGTTTCGTTCGGGATCGACATGA
>CAZRRW010000153.1:1736-6329 GCA_964602505.1 uncultured Burkholderiaceae bacterium | reverse complement strand
CCAGATCAATGGCGCGGCGTGCTACCTCGGCCACCGGGCGTCCTGGCGCATACAGGTTGGACCCGGTTCCAAACCCACTGGCCCCGGCCCGGAGATAGGGCGGCATCTTCTCAGGCGTGACGCCACCCACCGCCAGCACCCAGGTGCCCGGCGGCAGCACGGCCCGCATGGCCTGGATGGCCTCGGGGGGCACCATGTCGGCTGGGAAGCACTTCAGCCCATGTGCCCCTGCACGCAGGGCGGCAAAGGCCTCGCTGGGGGTCACCACCCCGGGCAGGTACGCCAGGCCCTGTGCGGCAGCCGCACGGGCCACCTCTGGGTTGAAGTCGGGTGCCACGATGAGCTCCCCCCCCGCCTGGCCCACCTGGGCCACTTCTGGCCCTTCGAGCACAGTCCCGGCGCCCACCACCGCCTGGGGCACGGCTTGCCGCAGACGGGCGATGCTTTCAAGCGGCTCGGGCGAGTTGAGCGTCACCTCCATCACCCGAAAGCCAGCTTGCCACAGCGCATTGGCCACGCCTGGCACCTCCGGCGGGGTGATGCCGCGCAGCACGGCCACAAGCGGCATCTCAGTCAGGGCGGCGTGAAGGCGCTGGGCAGGGCTGGCGGCGGGTGTGGGGAAAGCAGTCATGGATGGACGCAGATGGGGGAGTGGTTCACATCAGCTCGGCATGGCGGGCCAGTTGCCAGAGCCCCTGGGCCGTCACATCGGTGTCCGCCAGTTGCGCGGCAACTCCCAATAGCTGCAGGGCGGCCTGGTAGCGCAAGCCCAGGGCAGGGCTGGCTAGCACGGCCACTGGGGGCGCCGCCCGGTCGCGCTGCGCTTGCTGCAGGCCTGGCAGCTGGGTGCGCAGCTCTTCGCCGATTAGCAAGCCAGACAGGTAGCTGCGCCGCTCCTCGGGCGGCATCTCGTCGAACAGGGCCAGGGTTCTCACCGCAAACAGGCTGTGGAGCAGGGAGTCCCCGGACTGCACCGCGCGCAAGACGCCTTCCTCGAAGGCCTCGGCTGCCCACTCGTCGTCCTGACCTTGGGGCAGCATGCGTGCCAGCAGGGATTGCTGGGCCAGCAGGCCATAGATCTCCCCGGTCATGTAGGTCGCAAACTCCAGCACCTGGCCATGGGCCATGCGCAGCCACTTGCTGTGGGTGCCAGGCACCACCAACCGCAGCTCTCCCAGGTGAGTGTCGGGTTGCTGGAGGCCCAGGGCATGCCAGCAACCCATGGCCTGGGTTTCCTCGCCCCGCATCACGTCGGGCACATGCCTGGCTTGGCGTACCTTCAGGCCGGGCACCACCCAGGCTCGCTCACCTGCATCAGGCAGGCTCATCAGGCCGGCGGCCAGGTCGGGCACCCCTGCCGGGCAGGGGAGGTAGGGCGCTTCACGCCACCCCTGGCGGGCGCCCACCATGCCACACATCAGCACCACGGCGTGCGGGTGTGCCGACAGCCACTCCCCCGCAAACGAGGCCCAGGCCTGGGCAAAGCCGCCTTGCGGAATCCGGCTGATGCCCAGCGCTACCTCCTGTTGCGCGACGATCTGGCCCCGCGCGTCCATCAACCAGGCTCGCAACTGGCTGGTGCCCCAGTCCACTGCAATCAGCATCGCCGACTCCTCCTGACGTTCAGGCCATGGCGGCATGCACCGCAGCGGGCCTGGGCAGCGGCGCCACTGCGCCAAACCCCTGCACGGCCAAGCCAGCGGCTGCGCTGGCATAGCGGGCGGCCTCGACCAACGGGTCGCCAGCCACCAGGCGCGCCAGCAGGCACCCTCCAAAGCAGTCGCCCGCACCGGTGGCGTCCATCACGGGCACGGCCCGTGCCGCAATCTCGGTGCGGGTCTGGCCGTCACTCACCAGACAGCCCTGGTTGCCCAGTTTCAGCGCCACCCGCCGCGCCCCCAGCCCGTGTGCCCAGTCAACCACACTGTGCGGTTCGCTGCGGCCCGACAGCAGCACGACGTCGTCGATGCTGGGCAGGAACAGGTCGCTCAGGCTCACCGCATGCGCAATGCAGGCCCGGGCACGCTCGATTGGCCAGAGCTTCAACCGCAGGTTGGCGTCGAACGAGACCAGGGTGCCGGCATCGCGCGCCACTTGCATCGCTTCAAACGCCGCATCGCAGGCACCCGGCGAAATGGCCAGGGTGATGCCTGAGAGGTGCAGCCAGCGCGCCGATTGAACCAGCACCTTGGCGGCCGTGGTCTGCAGCCATTGGGGCGACATGCGGCTGGCAGCAGACCCGCTGCGCAGGTAGCTGAACTCATGCCCCTGCTGGCCGTGGGTGACGAAGTACACGCCGGTGGGTGAGGTTCGGGCCCGTTCCACGCCCCGCACGTCAATGCCCTCGTCGTGCCACAGATCGAGCAGATGCTGACCCCAGGGGTCATTGCCCACCCGGCTGAGGTAGGCCACCTTTGCGCCGCTGCGAGCTGCGGCAATCGCGGCGTTGCTGGTGTCGCCGCCGAAGCCCTGAAGGTAGTGGGGCTCGCCCGGGCGTGTCTGGTTGAACTCGATCATCGCTTCGCCCAGGGCGGCGATGTCGAGGGTCTTGGGGTTCAATGGTTGTCTCTTGCCACAAAGCTGCCGCGGCGCCCCACCAGAAAGTCCAGGTCGGCGCCCTGGTCGGCCTGCTGCACATGGTCGATGTAGAGCTTCCAGTAGCCGCTGCCCAGGGGCGGCTGTGGGGGCTGCCAGGCGGCACGCCGGGTAGCAAGTTCCTCGTCGCTCACGTGCAGATGGATACGGCGGTTGGGCACGTCCAGCTCGATCAGGTCGCCCGTCTGTACCAGGGCCAGGGTACCCCCTGCGGCAGCCTCGGGCGAGGTGTGAAGGATGGTGGTGCCGTAGGCAGTGCCGCTCATCCGCGCGTCGGAGATGCGCACCATGTCGGTGATGCCCTTCTTCAGCACCTTGGGGGGCAGGGGCATGTTGCCCACCTCTGCCATGCCAGGGTAGCCCTTGGGGCCGCAGTTCTTCAGCACCATCACGCAGTTCTCGTCGATATCCAGGTTCTCGTCGTCGATGCGCGCGTGGAAGTCCTCGATGGTTTCGAAGACGACGGCCCGGCCCTTGTGCACCATGAGCGCTGGCGTGGCCGCACTGGGCTTGATGACCGCCCCGTTGGGCGCCAGGTTGCCCTTGAGCACCGCGATGCCGGCGTTCGGCTTGAAGGGCTCGGCCAGGGTCTTGATGACCTTGGGGTTGAAGTTCTCGGCATCGGCCACGTTTTGTGCCACCGTCTGGCCAGTCACCGTCACGTGATCGGCGTGCAGGTGGGGCAGGATCTCCTTCATCACCACCGGCAGGCCACCTGCGTAGCAGAAGTCCTCCATCAGGTGCTCGCCCGAGGGCTGCAGGTTCAGGATGCAGGGCAGGCTGCTGGCCAGACGGTCGAAGTCCTCGAGCTTCAGGTCCACGCCAATGCGCCCGGCGATGGCCAGCAGATGGATCACGGCATTGGTGGAGCCGCCGATGGCCGCAAGGGTCTTGATCGCGTTCTCGAACGCCTGACGGGTGAGGATCTGCGAAAGCTTGACGTCCTGCTTGACCATGTCCACGATGCGCCGTCCGGCCATGCGGGCCAGCACATTGCGCCGCCCGTCCACGGCGGGGTAGGCTGCGTTGCCCGGCAGGCCCACGCCCAGGGCTTCCACCATGCTGGCCATCGTGCTGGCGGTGCCCATGGTCATGCAGTGGCCGTGGCTGCGGTGCATGCAGCTCTCGGCCTCGTTGAAGGCCTGGATGCTCAGGGTGCCTGCGCGCACCTGCTCGCTCATCTGCCATAAGCCGGTGCCAGAGCCAAGTTCCTTGCCCCGCCACTTGCCGCTGAGCATGGGCCCACCGCTCACCCCGATGGCGGGCAGGTCGACGCTGGAGGCGCCCATCAGCAGCGCAGGGGTTGTCTTGTCGCAGCCCATCAGCAGCACCACACCGTCCAAGGGGTTGGCGCGGATGCTCTCTTCCACATCCATGCTGGCCAGGTTGCGGTAGAGCATCGCTGTGGGGCGCAGCAGGGTCTCGCCCAGCGACATCACCGGGAATTCGAGCGGGAAGCCGCCAGCCTCGTACACGCCAATCTTCACCTGTTCAGCCAGGGTGCGGAAGTGGCTGTTGCACGGCGTGAGTTCGCTGAAGGTGTTGCAGATGCCGATGACCGGGCGGCCATCGAACTGGTCGTGCGGGACGCCCTTGCCCTTGACCCAGCTCCGGTAGCCGAAGCCGTCGCGGTCGGTTCGGCCAAACCACTGCTGGCTGCGCAATGTGGTTTCGGCTTTCTTGCGTGAGGTGCTCATGGTCGACTTAGGGAAACTGCCAATCAGGCGAGTTTAGTCGTATCGTATGATGATTAAAGATTCGGACTAACCCGCATGCCTCACACCTTCCACGGCGCCACCGCAGAAGCCCTGGGCGAAGCCATCGTCGCGGGCCGCTACGCACCGGGGGACTCGCTGCCGGTCGAGAGTGATCTGTGTGTGCAGTTCGGCGTCAGCCGGACGGTGGTGCGCGAGGCCGTGAAGTCGCTGGCGGCCAAGGGCCTCGTGGTCGCTGCGCCCAAGGTGGGCACCCGGGTCCAGCCCCAGGACAACTGGAACT
>CAZRRW010000153.1:0-1720 GCA_964602505.1 uncultured Burkholderiaceae bacterium | reverse complement strand
GATTCGCTGGCTGTCCAAGGTGGGGCTGAGCCCGGCCTTCCTGAAGGACCTGCTGGATCTGCGCCGGGTGGTGGAACCCGCCGCTGTGCGGCTGGCCTGTGAGCGGGCCACCAGTGAAGACATCGCAAGCATCCAACGTGCCTTTGACGGCATGGTGCTGGCCTGCCAGGGGCATGGCGACTACATCGCGCATGACCTGGCCTTTCACCAGGGCATCTTGCGCGCCTGTGGCAACCGCCTGCTCAGCCAGATGGCCAACGCCCTGGCGGCCCTGCTGCGAACCAGCTTCGAGGTGTCGGTCCCCGGCGGTAGCGGGCCAGCAGCCTCGTTGCCCGACCATGAACGTGTGCTGAAGGCCATCGCCAGCCGGGATGCGGTTGCTGCCGAGGCGGCCATCAACCAGATCATCGACGGAGCACAGCACGACATGGAGTCCAGCCTGGCCAGGCAGCGCGGCAGGCGGGCGCCCGGGCGGGGGGCCGCAGGCCGCCGCGCCGGGGGCAGGGTGGCGGCATGACCAAAGTGATCCACTGGTATTTCCGCGGGCTGGAGGCCTTGATCGTCCTGTGCCTGCTTGCCATGGTGGTCATGGTGTTTGGCAACGTCGTGCTCCGCTACTTCTTCAACAGCGGCATCCTCATCTCCGAAGAGATGTCGCGTTACTGCTTCATCTGGCTCACGTTCTTTGGTGCCATCGTGGCCTTGCGCGATGGCGAGCACCTGGGCGTGGACACCCTGGTCAAGCACCTGCCGCTGCTGGGCAAGAAGGCCTGCTACCTCATCGCTCAGCTGCTGGTGCTGTTTTGCCTGGTTCTGTTCTTCTGGGGCACCTGGAAGATGCACGACCTGCATGTCAGCAACATCTCGCCTGTCGTCGGCATCTCGATGATCTGGATCTATGGCATCGGCTATCTGTCCAGCGTGTCGATGGGCCTCATGGTGCTGTACAAGCTCTGGCGCCTGGTGACTGGCCAGCTTGATGAGAGCGAGCTGGTGGAGGTGGTGGAGTCGGAGGACGTGCGTTCGCTGGAGGCGCAGGGAGGGCTCAAGTGACCGTTCTGGTCTTCATTGGCTCACTACTGGGCGCGATGGCGTTGGGCATGCCCATTGCCTTTGCCTTGTTGGTGTGCGGCGTAGCGCTCATGACCTTCATGGGCAACTTCGACGCACAGATCCTGGCCCAGCGATTTGTGGACGGGGCCGACAACTTTCCTCTCTTGGCGGTGCCCTTCTTCCTGTTGGCAGGCGAGTTCATGAACGCGGGCGGGCTCAGCCGCCGCATTGTGCAGATGGCCATGGCCTGGGTGGGCCATTTCCGCGGGGGTTTGGGCTATGTGGCGGTGATTGCAGCCATCATCATGGCCAGCATCTCGGGCAGTGCGGTGGCTGACACGGCAGCCCTGGCCGCCATCCTGATTCCGATGATGAGGCAGGCGGGCTACAACCTCAACCGGTCGGCGGGCCTGATCGCCTCAGGCGGCATCATCGCACCGATCATCCCGCCCTCGATCGGCTTGATCCTCTTCGGGGTCGCTGCCAATGTGTCGATCACCAAGCTGTTCCTAGCCGGGATCGTTCCGGGCATCCTGATGGGCTTGGCTATTGGCATCACCTGGTACTTCGTCTCCAAGAAGGAGAACGTGCGCCCGCAGCCTAAGCCCCCGCTGGTTGAACGGCTGAAGATCACCGCAGATGCAGGCTTTGCCATCGTCCTGCCGGT
>CAZRRW010000152.1:0-6350 GCA_964602505.1 uncultured Burkholderiaceae bacterium | reverse complement strand
GGTCCTCGAGATCGACGAGGACAAGCGCCGCATCAGCCTGGGCATGAAGCAGTGCCGCGCCAACCCCTGGCAGGAGTTCGAGCAGAACACCAAGCGGGGTGACCGCGTCAAGGGCCCAATCAAGTCGATCACCGACTTCGGCGTGTTTGTGGGCCTCGCTGCCGGCATCGATGGCCTGGTGCACCTGTCTGACCTGTCGTGGAACGAGACTGGCGAAGCCGCCGTTCGCAACTACAAGAAGGGCCAGGAAGTCGAAGCCATCGTGCTGGCCATCGACGTGGAGCGCGAGCGCATCAGCCTGGGCATCAAGCAGCTCGACGGCGACCCGTTCTCGACCTTCGTGTCGGTCAACGACCGCGGCGCCACCGTCACCGGCAAGGTGAAGACCGTGGACGCCAAGGGCGCCGAGGTCGAGCTGGCCGCCGATGTGCTGGGCTACCTGCGCGCCAGCGAGATCAGCCGGGATCGCGTGGAAGATGCCCGCAACGTGCTGAAGGAAGGCGACGAAGTCACCGCCGTGATCGTCAACGTCGACCGCAAGACCCGCAACATCCAGTTGTCGGTTCGTGCCAAAGACAGTGCCGAACAGCAGGAGGTCCTGGCCAAGCTGTCGAATGAGCAACGCGAAGGGGCAGGCACGACCAACCTGGGTGCCCTGCTGCGCGCCAAGCTCGACAACAGCAACGGCTGATCCCCTTGGGTCATTCCCTCTGGACACGCTGGCCGGCATGACCCGCTCTGACTTGGTGGCTGAACTCGCAGCGCGGTTCAGCCAGCTCAACCAGCGCGACGCCGAGTTCGCGGTCAAGAGCATCCTCGACACGATGACCGACGCCCTGCGGCGCGGTCACCGCATCGAGATCCGGGGGTTCGGCAGCTTCTCGGTGTCCACCCGCCCTGCCCGTCAGGGCCGCAACCCGCGGTCTGGCGAGAAGGTCATGGTGCCGGAGAAGCGCGTGCCCCACTTCAAGACAGGCAAGGCCTTGCGCGAAGCGGTCGACGCCGCCAGCGACGCATCTGGTCTGGTGCGCTGAGGCAGGTTGGCCCCATGCGGCTGCTTGGCTGGGTGCTGCGACTGATGGCCTTCGTGTTGCTGCTGGGGTTCGCACTCAACAACCAGGCTCCAGTCACCTTGAACTTTCTTTTCGGCTGGCAATGGCAGGGACCAATGGCCCTGATCGTGCTGGCGGTGTTTGCTCTGGGCTGTGCGGTGGGCGCCGTGGGCATGCTGCCAGCCTGGTGGCGCCAGCGACGCGCCGCCTCCGCATTGCGCGTGGCACAGCCCTCGCCGCCTGCCACCACGCGCGCCACCAGCACAGACGGCCAGGCCACTGCCATGACCGGCTATCACAGCCCCCCGGTGGCCAAGGCCGGTGACGATCGGCCGGACGGCGTCTGACCTGGCGGGCAGCGCGTGGAGTTCGATCCTCTTTGGCTGGTGCTGGCGGCTCCCCTGCTGTTCGCGGCCGGGTGGATGGCCGCACGGTGGGACTTTCGACAGCTTCGGCAGGAGCGCACCGAATCGCCCCGCGCGTACTTTGTGGGCCTGAACCTGCTGCTGAACGAGCAGCATGACGAGGCCATCGACGCCTTTGTCGAGGCCGTTCAGAACGATCCGGATACGGCCGAGCTGCACTTTGCGCTCGGCAACCTGTTCCGCCGCCGCGGTGAGTTTGAACGCGCCGTGCGGGTGCACCAACATTTGCTGGACCGCGCAGACCTCACGGCCGACCAGCATCTTCGCGCCCAGCTGGCCCTGGCCCAGGACTTCCTGGCAGCGGGCCTGTTCGACCGGGCCGAGGCGGCCTACAAGGCCCTCCTGGGCACCCGCTTTGACGCAGAGGCCTCCCTGGCCTTGCTGAATGTGCACGAACGCACGCGTGACTGGTCTGCCGCCCTTGCGGCGGCGGCGCATCTGCAAGCGCTGGGCGCGGGCTCCTTCACCCAGCGCATGGCGCACTACCACTGCGAACTGGCCGACGCCGGGCCAGACGCAGAGTCGGTTGACGCAGCCCTGGGCGAGGCCCTGGCGGTCGCGCCCCTCGCGCCCCGGCCGCGAGTGGCCCTGGTCGAACAGGCCCTCGCCCACGGTTCCATCGATGCCGCCTTGGCCTCAGCCGAAGCCCTCCAGCGCACCACACCCGACTTCCTCGGCCTGGTGGCCAGTGCGCTGGCGGACCGGGTTCGCGCGCAGGGCGATACCGCCCAGCTCAGCCGGCTCGCTCGGCTGCTGGACAGCTCCGGACACCCGGGCGCCTCGGCGGATGCCACCCTGGCCTCGCTGAGCCTCGCTCCCGAGGCCGATGCAGACGCCGCCCTGGCAGCAGCCTTGTCGCAGCGGGCCGACCTGCGGCTCGCGCGCCGCTGGGTGGCGCAAACCACTGCCCCAGCCACTCCCGGCGCTGCAGCAGCCCTCGCGGCCATCGACGCTGCCCTCAAGCCGCTCGACCGCTATCGGTGCGCTGCCTGCGGCTTCGAGGCCACCCGCTATTTCTGGCACTGCCCCGGCTGCCACAGCTGGGACTCCTTTCCCCCGCGCCGCCTTGTGGAAGATGTGCGCTGACTCAATACTCTCCTCACGCCCATGAATCGCCAGTTTCCGCCCAGCCCTGCCGCCAACCTGGACGCTGCGCAGACCCACTTGCTGCGCGAGGCGCTGTCACGCAGCCCGGTGCTGGTGGTGGGCGACGCCATGCTGGACCGCTACTGGTACGGCTCGGTCGAGCGCATCTCGCCCGAGGCCCCCGTGCCCATCCTCAAGCTTGAACGCGAGGAGGAGCGCTTTGGTGGGGCCGCCAATGTGGCCTACAACGTGGTCACCCTGGGCGCGCCTGCCACGCTGCTGTCGGTGGTGGGCGATGACCCAGCGGGGCGCAGCCTGAGCCAGCTTCTTCAGTCGCGTGGCGTCAACGCCAAGCTGAAAACCGACCCCCAGGTGCAAACCACGGTGAAGCTGCGTACCATCGGGCGGCAGCAGCAGCTGCTGCGCATTGACATGGAGCGCGCGCCCAACCACGAGGTGCTGGCGGCCCTGGACGTGGGCTTCGACGAGGAGCTGCCCCGTCACCGGTTGCTGCTGCTGTCTGACTATGGCAAAGGCGGGCTCACCCACGTCAAGCGCATGATCGCAGCGGCCGCCAGCGCCGGGGTTGCCGTGCTGATCGACCCCAAGGGCAGTGACTACACCCGCTACAGCGGCGCCACCGCCATGACCCCCAACCGCGCAGAGCTGCGCCAGGTGGTCGGCGCCTGGCGTGACGAGACGCACTTGATGGAGCTGGCACAGAACCTCCGCTGCAGCCTGGGTCTGCAGGCCCTGGTGCTCACCCGTTCAGAGGAAGGCATGACCCTGTTTGACGTCGACGGCCGCCTGGACGTGCTGGCCGAGGCTCGGGAGGTGTTTGACGTGACCGGCGCGGGCGACACGGTGATTGCGGCCCTGGCGGCCCTGGTGGCCAGTGGCATGAGCCTGCGTGAGGCACTGCCCCACGCCAACCGGGCCGGCGGGGTCGTGGTGGGCAAGTTCGGCACCGCCTCATGCCGGTTTGACGAGCTGTTCACAATCCACGCATGAGCAAGAAAATCGTCGTCACCGGCGCTGCCGGCTTCATTGGCAGCAATCTTGTGGCCGGGCTCAACGCTCGCGGCATCACCGACATCATCGCGGTGGATGACCTGACCGATTCGCGCAAGTTCACCAACTTGCGCGACCTGCAGATCGCCGACTACGTAGACCACCGCGACTTCTACACCCGCTTCGCGGCAGGGCACTACGGCACGGTGGAAGCGGTGTTCCACGAAGGCGCGTGCTCCGACACCATGGAGACGGATGGCCGCTACATGATGGCCAACAACTTCACCGTCACCCATGACCTCTTCCATGCCTGCCAGGCCCAGGGAGTGCGCCTCCTGTACGCCTCGTCGGCGGCCACCTACGGCGGCTCAGACACCTTTCGTGAAGAGCCTGCCTTTGAGAAGCCGCTCAACGTGTACGGCTACTCCAAGCTGCTGTTTGACCAGGTGCTGCGCCGGGCCTGCGGCAACGACTTTGCGCGATTGAAGACCCAGGTGGCGGGCTTTCGCTACTTCAACGTCTACGGGCCGCGTGAACACCACAAAGGCCGCATGGCGTCGGTGGCGTTCCACCACTTCCAGCAACTGCGCGACAGCGGCGCGGTCAAGCTGTTCGGGGCCTACGGCGGCTATGGCCCGGGCGAGCAAGCGCGGGACTTCGTGCATGTGGACGATGTCGTCGCGGTCAACCTCTGGTTCCTGGACCACCCCGCGCAAAGCGGCATCTTCAACCTGGGCAGCGGCCGGGCACAAGCCTTCAACGACGTGGCCAAGGCCACCTTGGCCGCCCACGCCGCAGCAGGCGGCCAGGGGCGGCTTGAGTACATCGACTTTCCTGCCGCCCTGGTGGGCAAGTACCAGTGCTTCACCCAGGCCGACCTGACGCGCCTGCGCGCCACTGGATGCGACCATGCCTTCATGGACGTGGCCACCGGCGTTGCCAGGTACGGCCAATGGCTGGCAGCCCAGCCAGCCGTCTGACCGCTGCCAACTGTTGCACAAGGGCTTGTGGCAAAGCCGCACCACTTGTCTTCCCGGTCCATCGCGGTAAACCGAGTAACTTACAGCGCCGTTATATTGACCAGCAGCCCACTTGGGCCTGCTGTTTAAACACAAGGGAGAGCGATCATGTTCAAGAAATTCCTGCTCGCCGCGATGATGTTCTTCGCGGCCTGGGGCGTGGCCTTTGCGGCCGTGGAAGTCAACACCGCCGACCAGGCGGCATTGGAGTCGGTGAAGGGCATCGGCCCCGCCAAGGCCAAGGCCATCATCGACGAACGCAAGAAGGGTGGCAACTTCAAGGACGCCAACGACCTGGCCGAACGCGTGAAGGGCCTGGGCGAGAAGTCGGTGGCCAACCTGATGGCCGCGGGCCTCACGGTCAACGGCAAGTCCACCGCCCCTGCGCCCGCTGCCAAGGCGGCCCCGAAGGCAGACGCCAAGGCCGCCAACCCGGCACCGGCCCCCGCGGCCAAGGCTGACACCAAAGCAGCGCCCGCGCCTGCGGCCAAGGCTGAGCCGAAGGCTGCTCCGGCACCGGCCCCCGCGCCAGCACCAGCCGCCGCCAAGGCCGACGCGAAAAAGGACGAGCCCAAGAAAGACGACAAGAAGGCCGATGCCAAGAAGGATGACAAGAAGGCTGACGCCAAGGATGCGAAGAAAGACGCCAAGAAGGACGAGGCCAAGAAGTAAGCGGCTTCAAGCCCTGCAACAAAGCGCCCCACCGAGGGCGCTTTTTTTCGCCTGAACCTCGGGTTGCCGAGCGCCTTGTTGCGTCTGGGGCGTCCGTGCCAAGGGAAGCGGAGTGTCCACGAGGCAGAGCTTGGGTGTCTGTGTGTACCCAGTGCTCAGCGGAACGAACGCACGAAGCCTTCGTCCAGCCAGCGCTTCCAGGCGCCCCAGATTGGGCGGGTGAGCGCACTGCCCGCCGACCACAGCCCCCATGACAGCACCGCGCCGCCATCGGCCGTGTCCAGCAGGTTCAGCGACACCCGCTGGGGCACCCACGGGCTGGGCGGCTGGCCATGCAGCACAGCTGCCAGGTTCCGGGCCAGTGGTGGCCCGGCACGCAGGGCATACACGCCCGAGCGCGGGCGCTGCAGGTCGATGCGGCTGGCCACGTCCCCAGCTGCAAACACATGGGCATGGCTGGTGGACTGCAGGGTGGGCGCGGTCTGCACAAACCCGGCCGCATCCAGGGCCAGGCCGCTGCCCTGCAGCCACGGCGGCCCCACCACAGGCATGGCCAGCACGGGCGCATCACACCGCAGCACCGCGCCGCTGGCCAGGTGCAAGGCACCCGCCTCCACCGAGACCACCCGGTCTTGCAGCACCGTCACCCCCCGTTGCCTCAGCAGAGCCGACACGCGGCGTCGCACGCCGCTGGCGTGGCCCGGCAACAGCGCGTCCACTTGCACCGAGCCCCCGGTGACCAAAGTCACAGCCCCGTGGTGCTCGAAGGCTCGCACCCGCTGCGCCAAGGCAAACGCCAGGTCGACCCCGCCCGCACCCCCACCCACCACCGCCACGTGCAGCGCCTGCTGCTCGCCCAGAGCCTGCAGGCGTGGCCACAACTGCACAAAGCGCTCGATCGGCCGCACAAACAGGGCATGTTCTGCCGCCCCCGCCAGGCTCAGGCGGTCGGCCACACCGCCCACGTCCAGGCTCAGCACGTCAAAGGCCAGCTGGCTGCCGTCGGCCAGACCGAGCTGGCGGGTGTTCGCATCCAGCGCCACCACGGCCGTTGGACGCCATTCAAACTTCAGCTTCATCGCGGC
>CAZRRW010000151.1:3870-6385 GCA_964602505.1 uncultured Burkholderiaceae bacterium | reverse complement strand
TTCATTTCCGGGGCCTGCCTGCTGCTGGCGCTGGGCATGTACCTGCTCATCAGCAAAACCCGGCTTGGCATGAAGATCCGTGCGGGCGCCTTCAATGCGGACATGGCGCAGGCACTCGGCGTGAACATCAAGCTGCTTCATGCCATCGTCTTCTCGCTCGGCGTGGCGCTGGCGGCCTTTGCTGGCATGCTGGCGTCTCCCATCTCGAGCGTCTACCCCAACATGGGCGCCCCTGTCCTCATCATCTGCTTTGTGGTGGTGGTCATCGGTGGCATCGGCTCGGTCCGCGGGGCCCTGGTGGCGGCGCTGATCGTCGGCCTGGTGGACACCTTTGGCAAGGTGCTGGTGCCGCAGTTCGCCAGCGTCGCGGTGTACCTGGTGATGGCCGCGGTGCTCTTGTTCAAGCCGGAAGGCCTTTTCAAGAACTGAGCGCCCCGTCATGATCACCGACCTGAACCACGGCCTGTCGAGGCCACTGCACGTGCTGGTGGGGGTGCTCGCCGCCCTGTTGGCGGTCTTCCCCCTGCTGCCTGAGGCCATTGCCACCCCATACAACCTGGGCTTGCTCACCCAGATGATGATCCTGGCCATCTTTGCCATGAGCCTGGATCTGCTGCTCGGCGTGACGGGGCTCGTCTCGCTCGGTCACGCGGGATTTTTTGGGCTGGCCGGTTATGCGCTGGCCCTGGCCACCCCGCAGAACGAGCCGATCAGCCTGTTCTGGAGCCTGCCGCTGGCAGTGGCGGCAAGCGCCCTGGCCGCCCTGCTGATTGGCCTGCTGGTGGTGCGCACCCACGGCATCTACTTCATCATGGTGACGCTGGCCTTCAGCCAGATGCTGTTCTTCATCTTTCACGACAACAAGCCCCTGGGAGGCTCCGATGGGCTGTATGTCAACTTCAAGCCCACCGTGGCCGTGGGCGGCACCGAGTTGCTGAACTTGGACCACAAGGCCACGCTGTACTGGTTCACATTCGCGGCCTTTGTGGGCGTCTACCTGTTCTTGCGCCGTCTGCTGGCCAGCCCGTTCGGCCGGGCACTGGCTGGCATCAAGGTGAACGACCACCGCATGCGGGCCATGGGATTTGGCACCTTTGGCTACAAGCTGGCAGCCTTTACCTTGGGTGGCGCGCTGGCCGGCCTTGCAGGCTACCTGTGGGGCGTGAAAACCGGCTACATCAACCCCGAACTGATGGGCTTCCATTTGTCAGCGCACGCCATCATGATGGTCATTCTGGGCGGGTTCGGTCACATCGCTGGCGCGGCCATCGGCGCATTCGCCTTCGAGTACCTGATTCACCTGTACAAGGACCTCACCAAGCACTGGCAACTGCTGATGGGCGGCACCATCGTGCTGCTGGTGCTGTTTGCGCCCAAGGGCATCCTGGGCCTGCTGCAGGCGCTGCTGGGCCGGCTGGGTTCACGCGGGAGAGATGCCCCATGAGCCACCCGCCAGACGTACTGCTGTCCGCACAGGGCATGGTCAAGCGGTTTGGCGGCCTGGCCGCGGTCAACGACGTGTCGGTCGACCTGTGGCGCGGGCGCATCCATGCCGTGATTGGGCCCAACGGCGCGGGCAAGAGCACGCTGACCAACCTGCTCAGTGGCGACCTGCCGCCCACCAGTGGCACCGTGCACCTGCTCGGCCAAGACGTGACGGGCCTGTCGGTGGAGCAGATCTCGCGTCGCGGCCTGGGGCGCAGCTACCAGAAGACCAACATCTTCCTGCCTTTCACGGTGTTCGAGAACGTGCGTCTGGCCGCCCAGAGCCGTACGCCCCACGCGTCGGCCTGGCTCAGGCAGGCCCTGGGCTTTGGCGACATCAACGCCCGTGCGCAGCGCGCCCTCGAACTGGCTGAACTGGCGCACCGGCACGACATGCCCGCCAGCGCCATCAGCCATGGCGAGCAGCGTCAGCTGGAGATCGCCATGACGCTGGCCACCGACCCGCAGGTGCTGCTGCTCGACGAACCGCTGGCCGGCATGGGCCAGGCCGAAGCTGAGCGCATGATTGCGCTGCTGAAGAAGCTGAAGACAGACCACGCCATCATGCTTGTGGAGCATGACATGGACGCGGTGTTCGAACTGGCCGACCATTTGACCGTGATGGTCAACGGTCAGGTGATCGCCAGCGGCAGCCCAGCCGAGGTGCGGGGCGACGCGGCCGTGCAAGCCGCTTACTTGGGCGAAGACGTTGAGGAGGGAGCGGTGAATCATGGCTGACGCCTTCCTCCAAGCCACGGGCCTCAACACCTATTACGGTGCCAGCCACATCCTGCAAGGCGTGGATTTCCTCGTCGGCCGGGGTGAAACCATCGGCCTGATGGGCCGCAACGGCATGGGCAAAAGCACGTTGCTCAAGACGCTCATGGGTTTGGTACCGCCCAAGAGCGGGAACGTGCGCTTGGCTGGGCGCGACGTGACGGGCGCATCGCCTAACAAGGTGGCGCAACTCGGCGTGGCCTATGTGCCCGAAGGCCGCGGCATCTTCGGCAACCTGTCGGTGCGCGAGAAC
>CAZRRW010000151.1:0-3779 GCA_964602505.1 uncultured Burkholderiaceae bacterium | reverse complement strand
AGCGGCTCAACCACGGCGGGCAGCAGCTCTCGGGCGGCGAGCAGCAAATGCTGACCATCGGCCGCGCACTGATGACCAACCCCCAACTGCTCATCCTCGACGAAGCCACCGAAGGCCTCGCCCCGCTGATCGCACGCGAAATCTGGCGCATCCTGTCGCTCATCAAAGAGACCGGCATCTCCAGCGTGATCGTCGACAAGAACTGGCGGCACGTCACCCAGATCACCGACCGCAACCTCATCCTCGTCAAAGGCAGGTTCGTCTTTGAAGGAAGCTCCGCCGAGCTGCTGGCGCAGCCGCAGGGGCTGGAACAGCACCTGGGCGTTTGAGCGCCCAGCGCCAGCCTCAGGTAGGTCGGGATATACTGCGGGCGCTCTGGGTTGATACCCAGACATTGCTAGGGGTGCTGGCCTCGTGCTTGAGCGCGATGTCGGCTGAGACAGTCCCTTCGAACCTGATTGAGTTAATCCTCGCGCAGGGAAGCCTTAGACCAGCCGACGCCTCCGGGCGGCGCGGCCGGTTGTTGAGTTCCCCTGCAAGAGCCTTTTGCCGCTGGAGCCCAACCGATGCCCTCTTCCCCCACCGTGCTGAGACCCGCCGATCTCTGGGCCGATATCGAAGCCGTCCGCCAGCAACACCCGCTGGTTCACAGCATCACCAACTTCGTCGTCATGAGCCTGAATGCCAACGTGCTGCTGGCGGCTGGCGCGTCGCCCGTGATGGCCCACGCCCACGAGGAAGTGATGGACATGGCCGGTATCGCCCAGGCCCTGGTGCTCAACATCGGCACCCTCGAGCCCTACTGGGTAGACAGCATGCGCATGGCCATGGACAGAGCCCTCGAACGCCGCATTCCCGTGGTGCTCGACCCAGTTGGAGCCGGGGCCACCCCCTACCGCAACCAGGCCGTGGAGTCCTTGCTTGAAACTGGTTCGCCCACCGTAATCCGAGGCAACGCGTCCGAAATCATGAGCACGGCCAAGGTGTCCGCCAAGACCCGCGGTGTCGACAGCCTGGCCAGCGCGGCAGACGCCGTGCTGGCCGCCCAGGCGCTGGCGCAGCGTACGGGCGGGGTGGTTTGTGTCACGGGGGAAACCGATCATGTGTTCGACGCCCAGGGGCGGCAGGCGGTGCTGCGCAACGGGCACGAGTGGATGACGCGGATCACTGGGGTGGGCTGCTCCCTGACAGCGCTGGTGGGCGCCTTCTGCGTGGTGCAGCCCGACCCGTGGCGTGCTGCCATCTCGGCCATGGCGCTGATGTCGGTGGCTGGCGAGCTGGCCGCCGAGCGTGCGATTGCAGCCGGGCTGGGTGTGGGCAGCATGGCGGCTGGTCTGCTGGACCAGCTGCAGCTCATGCCCCAGACGGATTTCATGGCCAGGGTGAGGCTGGATGTCGCCGCGCCTTGATCCAAGAGTCCTGAGGACCTATTTGGTGACCGACAGCCAGCTTTGCGGACGACGCGGTGTACCGGCCGTGGTTGAAGCGGCCGTGCGAGGCGGAGTCAGCTGCGTGCAGCTTCGCGAAAAGAGTGCCTCCACCCGGGACTTTGTGGAGCTGGCCGTGGCGGTCAAGTCGCTGTTGCAGGGGCGAGGGGTGCCCCTGGTCATCAATGACCGCATCGACGTGGCGCTAGCCTGCGCGGCCGAGGGCGTCCATCTGGGCCAGAACGACCTGCCCGCTCCGATGGCGCGGCAGCTGCTGCCCAACCACATGTTCATCGGGTGGTCAGTCGAAACCCTCGACCAGGTGAATCAGGCATTGGCCTGGCCCGCTGGCACGGTGGACTACCTCGGGGTGAGCCCGGTGTTTGCCACGGCCACCAAGACCGACCTGGGCCAGGCCTGGGGCCTGGCGGGGTTGCAGGCGGTTAGACAGGCCACCCGCCTGCCACTGGTGGCCATTGGGGGCATCGACGCGGCGAACGCGGCCGCCGTGCGCATGGCGGGGGCCGATGGCGTAGCCGTCGTCAGTGCCATCTGCGCCGCTAGCGACCCGCACGCTGCGGCCAAGGGAATCTCGGAGAGTTTCAGCGCATGACCACCCTGCCTAATGCCATGCCCCGCACCCGCCGCTATCCCCGGGTGCTGTCCATCGCCGGGTCCGATAGCGGCGGCGGCGCTGGGATTCAGGCTGACCTGAAAACCATGGCCGCCCTGGGTTGCTTCGGCATGACCGCCATCACCGCACTGACCGCGCAGAACACGCAAGGCGTACGCTCGATCCACGCCGTGCCTCCGCAGATGCTGGCTGACCAGATCGACGCCGTGGTCAGCGACATTGGTGTGGACGCCGTCAAGATCGGCATGCTGCATACCCCTGAGGTGGTTGAAACGGTCGCACAGGCCATCGACCGCCATGGCCTGCGCCAGGTGGTGCTCGACCCAGTGATGGTGGCTACCAGCGGGGCAGTGCTGATCGCGCCAGAGGCGGTGGACGCGCTGGTGCAATTCCTGTTCCCCAGGGCTCGCATCGTCACACCGAACCTCGACGAGGCCAGCCTCCTGGTCGGGCGCTCCCTGGGCTGTGAGGCCGACATGCTGCAGGCGGCCCGCCAGCTCCAGGCCCAGGGGGCCCAGGCTGTGCTGCTGAAGGGCGGGCATCTGCCCGGCGAGTCGGTGAGTGACCTCTACCTGACGCGACAGGACGAGCCCGTGTGGCACCGTTCGTCGCGGATTGCGACGGCCAATACCCATGGCACCGGCTGCACCTTGTCGTCTGCCATCGCGGCCAAGCTGGCCCTGGGGCGGCCTCTTGAACAGGCGGTCCGGGAGGCGCAAGACTACGTGAGAGTAGCCCTGGCCAGCGGGGCTGGGGTGCTCACCGGACAGGGCAGCGGGCCGCTGAACCATGCGGCCCAACCCGAAAAGATGCACCTGCTGCCACTGGAAGACACGGCGACCTCCAGGTCGTGAACGACACCGCACCACGTCACCCACCCCATGTCCCACACCAATCCTTCCCTACAGCCCGTCAGCGCCGACCAACGGGTCTTCACCACCTTGTCGCACGCCAGCCTCTGGTTCAGCCTGGGGGTTGGGCTTCTGGTGATGCAAGTCGGCTCTTTCCTCATGCCTCACATGAGCCTGCCAAGTGCCATGGCGGCCATCGTCGTCGGCTCCATCATTGGTGCTGGCCTGCTGGGATGGACCAGCCGGGTGGGCTGCGAAACGGGCTTGTCCAGCGCCGGGCTGATGCACACCGTCTACGGCACCGCATTCGCGCGCCTGCCGGTGGTGCTGAACGTGGTCCAGCTGCTCGGTTGGACATGCTTCGAACTGGTGATCATGCGGGAAGGCACCCAGGCCATCGTCCGGCAGGTGACGGGCTTCCAGCTGCCGCTGGTCGTGGCCACCCTGATGTGGGGCCTGGTTCTGACTCTACTGATGACGGGCTCCATGCTGACCCTGGTACGCCGCTTCGTGAGCCGCTTTGGCCTGCCGCTGGTCATCCTGTCCCTGCTGTGGCTAACCTGGCACTTCGTGGGCGAGGCGCGCCAGCAGGGCTGGGCCGCGCTATGGAACCGTCCGGGCACGGGCAGCATGAGTGTCCTGTCTGCCTTGGATCTGGTGATTGCCATGCCCATCTCCTGGCTGCCGCTGGTCGCCGACTACGCGCGCCATGGGACCAGCGGACGCGGTGCGCTGCGCGGCACCTGGCTGGGCTATGCCTTGGCCAACATGTGGTGCTACGGGCTGGGTGTCCTGGTGGCCTGCACATCGGCACCGGGCACCGAGATGGTCACAGCGCTGCTGCTTGCACAGGGTGGCTTGCTGGCC
>CAZRRW010000150.1:3657-6401 GCA_964602505.1 uncultured Burkholderiaceae bacterium | reverse complement strand
CAAGAGCGACTATGTCGAGCCGGTGGACGAGAAAAAGCTCATCACCGACGCCATCCGCGGCATGGTGGCTGGGCTTGACCCGCACTCCCAGTACTTCGACAGGAAATCGTTCAAGGAATTCCGCGACGGCACCAGCGGCCAGTTCGTGGGCGTGGGCATCGAGATCGGCATGGAAGACGGCCTGGTCAAGGTGGTCTCGCCCATCGAAGGCTCACCGGCCTTCCGCGCCGGGCTGAAGGCCGGTGACCTGATCACCCGCATCGACGAGACGGCGGTCAAGGGCCTGAGCATCGACCAGGCGGTGCGCCGCATGCGGGGTGAGCCCAACACCCGCGTCATGCTCACCATCTTCCGCAAGAGCGAGAACCGCACCTTCCCGGTGACGATCACCCGCGAGCCGATCCGGGTGCAGTCGGTGCGCAGCAAGATGATCGAGCCCGGCTATGGCTGGATCCGGGTGAGCCAGTTCCAGGACCGCACGGTGGAGGACTTTGTCCGCCGCGCCACCGAGCTCTACCAGCAGGACCCCCAGCTGAAGGGGCTGGTGCTTGACCTGCGCAACGACCCAGGGGGCCTGCTTGACGCAGCGGTGGCCCTGTCGGCCGCGTTCCTGCCCAAAGACGTGGTGGTCGTCACCACCAACGGCCAGATCCCTGAAAGCAAGGCCACCTTCCGAGCCAACCCTGCCGACTACGTGCGCCGCGGCCAGGACCCGCTGACCCGGCTGCCCGAGGCCATCAAGCGGGTGCCTCTGGTGGTGCTGGTCAACGAAGGCTCGGCCAGCGCCAGCGAGATCGTTGCAGGGGCGCTGCAGGACCACAAGCGCGCAGTCATCATGGGCAGCCAGACCTTTGGCAAGGGCTCGGTACAGACGGTGCGCCCGCTTGGGCCAGAGACTGGCCTGAAGATCACCACCGCTCGCTACTTCACGCCCAGCGGCAAGAGCATCCAGGCGCGCGGCATCATCCCGGATGTGATGGTCGATGAGACCCCGGAGGGCAACCCGTTTGCTGCCCTGCGCACCCGCGAGGCCGACTTGGAAAAGCACCTGACCGGCGCCCAGGACCGGGCCGACCCCGAGCGCGAGCGGGCTCGCGAAGAGGCCCGCCGCCGGCTGGAGGAAGAGTCGCGCAAGCCCCCTTCGGAGCAGCGTCGCCCAGTTGAGTTTGGCGGCGACAACGACTTCCAACTGGTTCAGGCACTCAACCAGCTCAAAGGTCGTCCGGTGGCGGTGTCCAAGACCATGACGGCTCGCGCGTCCGAAGAGAAGGCAAACTGAGCCGTCAGATCGGCTCGTTTGGTGTTGAGCCCTGAACGACCGGCAGCTCCAGCGCTACGCCCGCCACATCCTGCTGGCCGAGGTGGGCCTGGAGGGCCAGCAGCGATGGCTTGAGTCGCATGCACTGGTGATTGGCGCGGGCGGCCTGGGATGCCCGGCGGTGCTGTACCTGGCCGCCTCGGGCCTTGGACGCATCACCGTGGTGGACCCGGATGTGGTGGACCTCACCAACCTGCAACGCCAGATTGCCCACAGCACTGAGCGGGTGGGGCAGCCCAAGGCCATGTCCGCCGCAAACGCTGCCCTTGCTCTGAACCCCGAAGTGAATGTCAGGCCTGTGCAGGCCAGGGCCGACGCCGCGTTGCTGCGCGAATGGGTGCCCCAGGCCGATGTGGTCCTGGACTGCACCGACAACTTCATCACTCGCCAGGCCATCAACGCGGCCTGCGTGGCGCATGGCAAGCCCCTGGTCAGTGGGGCCGCCGTGGGCTGGGACGCACAGGTGAGTGTGTTCGACCCAAGGCTGGCCGATGCGCCCTGCTACGCGTGCGTGTTCGACCCTGGCCGAGCGCCGCGTGAGGTGGCCTGCGCCACCATGGGTGTGCTGGCTCCGCTGGTCGGCATCGTGGGCGCCATGCAGGCGGCCGAGGCCCTGAAGCTGCTGGCCGCAGAGGCCGGGGTGGGTGAGTCGCTCGCCGGGCGCCTGCTCATGCTGGATGCCCGGCGCATGACCTGGACCACCCTGCAGGTGGACAAGAAGGGTGACTGCCCGGTGTGCGGCTACATGCCCTAGCCGGCCAAGCTCATCTTTTGGCTTGCCTGCCCACCGGCTTGGCCGCCGGCTTCTTGGCCGCGGGCTTCGACTTCGCCAGCAGGTCGTCCAGGTTCTTCTGGATCTCGGCCTCAATGCGCCCCTTGAAGGCGCCCAAGAGGAAGCCCAGTCTGGCCTCAAGCTCAAACGCCGTGGCCGTCACCACCAGGGTGCCGTCCACACCACTGCGGGTGAAGCTGACCACGTCTTCGGACTTGCCCTCCTCGTAGGTGCATGCCATCCCGAAGTCGGCCTCCGCCTTCTCGGCCCACTGGAAGGCCACCTTCCTCGCGGCCGCAAAGCCCAGGGCATGGTCTCGGTGGATGCGTAGGTCGGGCATGGGCGTCGGTCTCCTGATGGTTGGGTGGTGCAAGGGGCTGCCACGGGCCGTCAACGGGCCCAACCAAACCCCCGTTGTGCCCGCTGCTCGGGCGTCAGCACGGCCAGAGCTCTTACGGCATCATAAAAGCGCGTCCAGTCGCGGCCCTCTTGCTCGAACAGGCGCAAGAAGGCTGGTACGCCCTCGTCATAGGCGGCCATGATGGCCAGGTGGGGCGTGGACACCTCCGCAAACCAGCGGTCATAGAAGGCTGCTACTCGCGGGTCCTCACGCCCATCGCCCCCCCGCACCCACTCGGCGCGCACAGACTGGTA
>CAZRRW010000150.1:0-3647 GCA_964602505.1 uncultured Burkholderiaceae bacterium | reverse complement strand
GGCCAGCACCTGGTGCTGGGCCGCGCGGCGCTGGGCCAGGGCTTCGGCAGGGGGCAGGCCCGGCGGCACCGCCTTGAACGCGGCCTCCAGATCGAACCGGGCCTGCAAGGCCATGTCGCGGAAGGCCTTTCGCCGTGCGTCATACGTTGCGTACTGCTCTCGCGCGGCGGGACTGGCCCGCTCGGCCAGCCAGCGCTCGCCTCCCAGACGCTCCACCGCCGTGGCAAAGGCTTCGTTGAAGGCCGTGTCGCCCGGTGCGTAGACCACCTGGTGCGCCAGCTCATGAAAGATGATGCGTGCGAGCTCGCCCTCCGGCAGGCCGATGAAGGTGTTGAGCAACGGGTCGGCCCACCACGCGCCCAGCCAGTCCAGTTTGCCCAAGGTGGAGTACGCGGGCACACCGTAGACGTAGGCCTCGTAGCCTTCGGCCTGCAGGGCCTGCGCCATCGCACGCGCGGCAGCTTCGCTGAAGTAGCCACGGTAGCTCACGCACCCTGCGACGGCAAAACACCAGGTCTTCAGCTCCAGAGAGTGCGCGGGGGTGGCCACCACGTTCCAGGTCACATGGGGACGCCCCAGGTCTGCATAGCGCGTGTAGCTGGCATTGCGTGGCAGGGCCAGCACCTCGGACGCATACGCGCGCATGCGCTCTGCAAGCGCCAGCCTGGCCTTGAGCGCAGCGGGAGTGGCCGGGTCGGCCACCACCTCGGCCACTGGCCGCGCGGCGTTGAGCACCGCGAGATGGCCCTGCACGGCCTGGGCGTAGTAGCTCAGGCTGGCGCAGCCGCTCAGCAAGGTGATCGCCAGCACCGCGGCGGCGGCATGCAGGGGCCTGATTGGCAAACCGGCCCGGCGGTTCAAGCGGGCTCCATCGAGGCTTGCGTCACGGCCTCCACCTGCACCAGGCAGTCATAGAACACTGGGGCACGGCCCAGGTCGGTGAGCTGCTGGCTGGTGAGCTCGTTCACGTTCCTGCCGTCGCGTGCCAGCTTTCGCCACCAGATGCCCAGGCCATTGACCACACCCGGCCGGGCACGATCGCCCACGACGGCGCGACACACCAAGGCGCCCCGGTCATTGAACACGCGCACCATCTGGCCATCCTGAACGCCGCGGGCCTGTGCGTCGACGGCATGGATCTCCAGCACCGGCTCGCCCTCAATGGCCCGCAGGCTCTTCACGTTCACGAAGGTGCTGTTCAGGAAATGCCGCGCCGGCGGTGAAATCATGGCCAGCGGATAGCACCTCGCCAGGTCAGGTGCAGAGGCGGCACTTTCCAGCGGCGGCACATGGTCTGGCAAGCCATCATGGCCTTGCGCCGCCAGCCGGGCGCTGAACAGCTCGCATTTGCCGCTGGGGGTGCGGAAGCCACCCGCAGCAAAGGGCGCGTCGCCCTGCCGCACCGAGGCCGGCAAAGGGGCGAAACCCCGCTGCAGCAGGTCATTGAAATCCACCACCCCCTCGAACGCGGTGCGACACAAGGCTTCGTCATCGTCCTGAAAACAGGGTTCGTCAAATCCCATGTGGGCTGCGAGCTCCCGGAAGATCTGCGCGTTGCTCCTGCTCTGGCCCAGTGGGGCGATTGCAGGCTGGTTGAGCACCACATCGGTGTGCCCATAGCTCAGGTGCACGTCCCAGTGCTCCAGCTGGGTTGTGGCAGGCAGCACGTAGTCCGCGTAGTCCGCCGTGTCGGTCTGGAAATGCTCCAGCACCACAGTGAACAGGTCTTCGCGAGAGAAGCCCTTGACCACCTCGGCCGAATGGGGGGCCACAGCCACCGGGTTGCAGTTGTAGACGACCACGGCCTCGATGCGCGGGCCGAAGTCTTTAGCGCCTTCCCGCTGCAGGTCACGCCCGATGGTGACCATGTTGAGGGTGCGCGGCGCAGGATGGCCCGCTTTCTGGCGAAGGTTGGGACATTGCAGGCCCTCGTGACGGGCCGGGTACCAACCACTGGAGCTGAGCAGCACACCGCCCGCCCGGTGCCGCCACGCCCCCACCAGTGCGGGCAGGGCCGCCACCAACCGGGCAGCATTGCCGCCACCATGCACCCGCTGCATGCCGTAGTTGAGACGAATGGCCACGGGCTGACCGGCCATGGCGGTGGTGCCGTAGTCGTGCGCCAGCGCGCGGATCTGAGCCACCGGCAATCCACACACCTGGGCTGCTCGCTCGGGCGGCCATTGCAGGGCCCGATCACGCAGCGCGGCCCAGCCGATGGTGTGGCGGGCGATGTAGTCGTGGTCAAGCCAATCGTGGGTGATGAGCTCGTGCATCAGCGCCAGGGCCAGTGCGCCGTCGGTACCCGGCATCAGCTGCAGATGGGTGTGGCACTTCTCCGCCGTCTCGGTGCGGCGCGGGTCGATGCACACCAGGCGGGCCCCGGCCCGCCTGGCTTGCAGCACCCGGGGCCACAGATGCAGGTTCGAAGTGATGGCGTTGGTGCCCCAAAGGACGATGAGCTTGCTCTCGGCGAAGAACTCGCTGTGCATCCCGATCTTGCCGCCCAGGGTATGCATGACGGCTTCTCCCCCGGCGCTCGAGCAGATGGTGCGATCCAGCAGGCTCGCACCCAGGCGGTTGAAGAAGCGCCCAGCCATGGCCTCGCCCTGCACCAGGCCCATGGTGCCTGCATAGCTGTAGGGCAGGATGGCCTGCGGATCACGAGCAGCCACTGACTTCAGCCGTGACGAGATGTCGTGCAGCGCCTCGCGCCAGCTGACAGGCTCGAACCGGCCTTCTCCCTTGCGGCCAATGCGCCTGAGCGGCGTCAGGATGCGCTCCGGGTGGTAGGTACGCTCGGTGTAGCGGCTGACCTTGGTGCATAAGGCCCCATCGGTCGAGGGGTGTTCAGGATTGCCCGTGACCTTGACAGCGACTCCCTTGGACACTTGCACCAGCATGGAACACGTGTCCGGGCAGTCGTGCGGACACGCCGCACGCGCGGTGACGTCCGCTGTC
Source organism: uncultured Burkholderiaceae bacterium (assembly GCA_964602505.1). Classification (GTDB taxonomy): domain Bacteria; phylum Pseudomonadota; class Gammaproteobacteria; order Burkholderiales; family Burkholderiaceae_C; genus CAZRRW01. The sequence goes on along the minus strand of CAZRRW010000150.1, from coordinate 686 downwards.
ATCGCCTTGGGGGGTGAGCCAGATGCATGGCTTGATGCAACATCGGCATGGCTTGCGGGCGTCATTGGGGTGTTCCTCGCTTGTGGCACGGTGCATGCTTCACTAGAGTGCCTCCGTTCTTGAGTGCCCTACGCCCGGAGCCGAGGGATTGGGGTCGGGGTTGGGTCAAACGTTTGCGGATGCAGTTTAGGAGGATGCCCATGAAGGCAGGTCGTCGGCGGTGGATCATGGGTGGCGGTGGAGCCGCTGCGCTTGGGGTATTGGGCTGTGGTTTCGCCCCAAGTCTCGCCCTGGCTCAGGCTGGGAGCATCCCGATCGGCCAGTCCATCGGCTTGACTGGGGTGAACTCCGGCCCAGGCAAGCAGTACGTCGCTGGGGCCAAGGCCCACTTCGACAGGCTCAATGCCAGTGGTGGGGGACGGCGCATCGAGCTCATCACGCTGGACGACGGCGGTGTGCCGCAGCGCGCGCAAGCCAACACAAAGACCCTGATCGACGAACGCCGGGTGGTGGGCCTTTTCGGCTATTTCGGATCGCCCCAGGTGCTTGCCGCCTACCCCGAGATGCAGCGTGCGTCGGTTGCCCTGTTCGGCGCTCTGGCGGGGGCCGACGAGCTCCGGGGGCCCAACTTCCCACTCGTGTTTTCGTTGCGCCCAGGCTTCTCGGAGGAGGTGGCCGCCATTGGC
>CAZRRW010000149.1:0-6402 GCA_964602505.1 uncultured Burkholderiaceae bacterium | reverse complement strand
CTCGCCCAGCTTGCTGGGGTTCTGTTCGGTGCCCCAGGTGGGCACGTCCAGCAAATCTGCCGCTTGGGCCAAGCGCAGGCCATTGGCCAGGGCATTGGGGCCGTCAAACAAGGCGGGCATCAGGCGGGCCTGATAGTCCACCAACACCAGCTGGCATTCGTCAGCGTCTAACAACATGGGCCGCCTTTCGGGCAAAATCTCTTTACAAACATAGACTTATGGTTCAAACTGCAAGTCAATCGGCAACTATGGCGTCTCTGCCTGAGACAGCTTACCCAAAGCCCTGATTGTTTGGCATGGAACTTACGCGCCCCTTCCACTCCTGGCCAGCTGTCCTGACCCGGCTGGCCGCTGCGCTGGCCGTGGCGGCGCTGGCCGTGGGCTGCGCCACGCCTGTGCCAGCGCCGCGCGCCATCCCGGCGGCGGCACCCAGCCCCACCACGGTGCCCACGGGGCCGGTTGTTGCGGGGCCGGCGGCCGTTGGCCCGGCTCAGCCGCCTGAGCGCGGTGCCAGCGACACGGGCGAGCGCGCGGCCCAGGTGGCGGTGGCGGCCATGGGCTTCATGGGCGTGCCCTACCGCCTGGGCGGCAACGACGGTGAAACCGGGCTCGACTGCAGCGGATTTGTGCGGGCGGTGTTCCAGCAGACCATTGGCCTGGCCCTGCCGCGCCGAGCGGAAGAACAGGCCCGGGTGGGCTTTGAGGTCGGCCGTGACGAGCTTCGCCCGGGCGACCTGGTGTTCTTCAACACCACCGGGCCGCAGTTCAGCCACGTGGGCATCTTCATCGGCAACGGGCGCTTTGTGCATTCCCCCCGCTCGGGCGCCCGGGTGCGGGCCGAAAACATGGCCAGCAGCTACTGGGGGCCGCGCTTCACCGGTGCCCGGCGCATGGCGTCAGAAGAAATCGCTCTGTTCAGCGCCTCAACGCCAGGGCGTTGAGCCAGGCCTTTGCCCGGGCTTTGAGCCACACCTGTGCCCGGGTGTGGCCAGCCGCCAGTGCGTCTCTGGCCCCTCTGGCATGCCAAATTCGATACTTTCGATTGTCGAATGGCAGTTTGGCTTTTCCAGGCGCACGAAAATCATCAGCTCAGTCACTGCCCTTGCGCAGCATTCCCGGCAACCTATCGGCGGTTTTGGTGTTTCCACCGTCGGTTGCATGTCACCCAGCAGATTGTCGTGGCAATGGCCCCTGGCCCGGCTCGTGCTATGGTTCCGGCCGATGCCCTTGCCGCCCCAACCCGCCAGCCGCCCCGCACAGCCCAGCCAGCCATTCGGGCCGTTGCCTGGCCGCGTTCGCCATGCCGCCGTGGCGCTGGCGTTGGCCGCGGCCAGTTTGGGCAGCGCCTGGGCGCAGGCCCCCGCAGGGGCCTACCCGGCGGCTGAGGCCGAGCGCCTGGACACACGAGCCGAAGCCCGCCCGGACAACCGCACCGACACCAACCCCTCGGGCTCCTATGGCCAGCAGCTCTTCAACCAGGTGCGCGACCGCTCCAGCGAGCTGGTGAGCCATGCCATGACCCTGCTGGGCGTGCCCTACAAGCGTGGCGGCACCGACGAGGCCACCGGGCTGGATTGCAGCGCCTTCGTGCGCAAGGTGTTTGACCAGACCATCGGCCTGGTGCTGCCGCGACGTTCGGCCGACCAGAGCAAGGTGGGCACGCCCGTCGAGAAAACCGAGCTGAAGCCAGGCGACCTGGTGTTCTTCAACACCTTGCGCCGGTCCTTCAGCCACGTGGGCATCTACATCGGCGACAGCAAGTTCGTGCACTCCCCCCGTGCCGGTGGCGCAGTGCGGGTGGAAGACATGCGCGTGGCCTACTGGCAAAAGCGCTACAACGGCGCACGCCGGGTGGCTGGCGACGACACCGCACCGCCACAAGGCCAGCGCTGAGCGCGCCTGCGGCAGCGCTACAGCAACTCAAGGCGGCCGGGCCTGGCGCCCACACCCCCACCTTGGGGCCACCGCCCCGCTCGTCGCAAAATGGCGTGATGAACGCCGAAACCGCCTCTTCCAGCCTGGCCGTCTCCAATGCCCACGCCCACGCCGCTGCCAGCCGGGGCCCTGTGGCGCAAGGCCAAGTGTTCCGGCATTTCATCGGGCACGAATGGGTGGCCCCCGCCTCCGGGCAGCACTTGCCGGTGACCGACCCGTCGGATGGGCAGGTGTTTGCCCACCTGGCGCGTGGCAACGCGGCCGACATGGACCGCGCCGTGGCCGCGGCGCGCCTGTGCTTTGAGCGGGGCTGGCAGAAAGTCACCGCTGCAGAGCGCGGCCGCCTGATCGCCAAGCTGGGCCAGCTGGTGCTGGCGCACGAGGCGGATCTCACGGCCCTGGAAAGCCGCGACTGTGGCAAACCCACGCGGCAGGCCCGCGCCGACACCTTGGCCCTGGCGCGCTACTGCGAGTTCTATGCCGGTGCCGCCGACAAGCTGACCGGCGAGACCCTGCCCTACCTCGACGGCCACAGCGTGCTCACCTGGCGCGAGCCGCACGGGGTGACGGGCCACATCATCCCGTGGAACTACCCGATGCAGATCTTCGGCCGCAGCGTGCTTGGCGCATTGGCCGCGGGCAATGTGAGCGTGGTGAAGCCAGCCGAAGACGCCTGCCTGAGCCTGTTGCGCCTGGGCGAGCTGATGCGCGAGGCGGGCTTTCCGCCCGGCAGCATCAACATCGTGACCGGCTACGGGCACGAAGTGGGCGACGCCCTGGCCCGCCACCCAGGCATTGACCACATCAGCTTCACCGGCAGCCCCAAGGTCGGCACCTTGGTTCAGCAGGCCGCCGCCGAGCGGCACTGCCCGGTGACGCTGGAGCTGGGCGGCAAGAGCCCCCAGATCGTGTTTGCCGACGCCGACCTCGACGCCGCCCTGCCTTTTTTGGTGAACGCCATCGTGCAGAACAGCGGCCAAACCTGTTCGGCGGGCTCGCGCCTGCTGGTGGAAGCCAGCGTGTACGAAACCCTGCTGGAGCGGCTGGGCGAGCGCTTTGCCGCCCTGCGGGCCGGCCCCGCCACCAGCGACCTGGACCTGGGCCCGCTGATTCGCGCCACCCAGCAGCAGCGGGTGTGGGATTTCCTGAGCGACGCCCAGGCTGCGGGCATTCCCATCGTGGCCCAGGGCCAGGTGGTGGACGAGGCACCGGAGGCCGGCTTCTATCAGGCCCCCATGCTGTTTCGCGACGTGCCGCCCGGCCACCGTCTGGCGCAGGAGGAGGTGTTCGGCCCGGTGCTGGCGGCCATGCCCTTCGGTGGTGGCTCGGCGAGCGAAGACGAAGCCGTGGCCCTGGCCAATGGCACCGCTTTTGGCCTGGTGGCCGGGGTGTGGACACGCGATGGTGCCCGCCAGCTGCGCATGGCGCGGCGAGTGAAAGCCGGGCAGGTGTTCATCAACAACTACGGCGCAGGCGGTGGCGTGGAGCTGCCCTTCGGTGGCGTGAAAAGCAGCGGCTACGGGCGCGAGAAGGGCTTCGAGGCCCTGTATGGCTTCACTACGCTGAAGACGGTGGCGATCAAGCATGGCTGAGGCAGCCACTGGCAAGGGCCGGGTGGCCGGCAAGGCGGTGCTGGTCACGGGTGCCGCCCGCGGCATTGGCGAGGGCATTGCCCAGCGGCTGGCGGCCGAAGGTGCCCATGTGCTGGTGAACGACCTTGACACCGAGGCCGGCCAGGCTGTGGCGGCCGCCATTCGCGCGGCAGGGGGCGAGGCGCAGTTCTTCCAGGCTGACGTGACCCGCAGTGCGGCCATGCAGGCCCTGGTGGCCAGCTGCCTGCAGCACTTTGGACGTCTGGACGTGGTGGTCAACAACGCCGGCTGGACCCACCGCAACCAGCCCATGCTCGATGTGAGCGAGGACGAGTTCGACCGCTGCTACGCGGTCAATGTGAAAAGCGTCTACCTCAGCGCGGTTCACGCGGTGCCGGTGATGCGGGCCCAGGGGGGCGGCAGCTTCATCAACATCGCCTCCACTGCAGGGGTGCGGCCACGCCCGGGGCTCACCTGGTACAACGGCTCGAAAGGCGCGGTCATCACCACCAGCAAGTCCATGGCGGCCGAGTTGGGGCCCGACAACATCCGCGTCAACTGCATCAACCCGGTGTTCAACCCCGACACCGGGCTGAGTGCCGAGTTTGCGGGTGGGCCAGTAACCGCGGAACGCCGCGCCAGGTTCTTGGCCACCATCCCGCTGGGGCGCTTTTCCACCGCACTGGATGTGGCCAACGCGGCCCTGTACCTGGCCAGTGACGAGGCCGCCTTCATCAGTGGGGTCTGCCTCGAAGTGGACGGTGCGCGCTGTGTCTGACGCACCGCCGCGCACCCGCAGGACCATCCCGCTCCAGGACGCGCGGGCTCCAACTGCCGCGGCCCTGCCAGAGGGCCCGGCGCCCAGCGGCCTGCTGGCCGATGCGCTGAACCGCCCGCTGCGCGACCTGCGCATCAGCGTGACCGACCGCTGCAACTTCCGCTGCAGCTACTGCATGCCCAAAAGCATCTTCGACCGCGACCATGCCTTCTTGCCGCAGGCCGAGCTGCTGAGCTTTGATGAGATCACCCGCCTGGCGAAGCTGTTTGTGGTCCATGGCGTGGACAAGATCCGCCTGACCGGCGGCGAACCCCTGCTGCGCAAGCACCTGGAGGTGCTGGTGGCGCAGTTGGCCGAGCTCAGCACACCGGAGGGCCAGGCACTCGACCTGACCCTCACCACCAACGCCTCCCTGCTGCGGCGCAAGGCCACAGCCCTGAAAGCGGCGGGCCTGAAGCGGCTGACCATCAGCCTGGACGCGCTGGATGACACCGTGTTCCGTGCCATGAACGACATGGACTTCCCCGTGGCAGACGTGCTGGACGGCCTGGAGGCAGCGCTCGAAGTGGGGTTTGCCGACGTCAAGGTGAACATGGTCGTCAAGCGCGGCACCAACGACCATGAGATCGTGCCAATGGCCCGCCATGTGCGCGACCGCTACGGGCCTGCGGTCAGCTTGCGCTTCATCGAGTACATGGACGTGGGGGCGACCAACGGCTGGCGCATGGACGAGGTGCTGCCCTCGGCCCAGGTGCTGCAGCACCTGCGGCAGCACTTTGACCTGCGGCCGCGCAGCGCGGCGCGCCCCGGCGAGACGGCCGAACGCTGGGCCTATGCCGACGGTCGAGGCGAGGTGGGCTTCATCAGCAGTGTCACACAGGCTTTCTGCGGCGAGTGCAACCGCGCCCGCCTGTCCACCGACGGCAAGGTCTACCTGTGCCTGTTTGCCACCCAGGGGCATGACCTGCGCGGCCCGTTGCGCTCGGGGGCCAGCGACGAGGCCCTAGCACGCGCCATCGGCGGCATCTGGCAGGGCCGCACCGACCGGTATTCGCAGCTGCGAAGCCTTGGACAGGCCCCCGTGCCAGCGCAAGCGCCCAAGGTGGAGATGAGCTACATCGGCGGCTGACCAGCAGGGCCCATGGCAACCGGCGGCGCGTGCGTGCCCACGCCAGATCAGACCACGGCCATCCTGCTGTGCGGCGGACAAAGCACCCGCTGGGGCGGCGTGGACAAGGGCTTGCTGATGATGGACCGGGTGCTGGCCATCTTGAAGCCCCAAGTGGCCCAGGTGGTCATCAGCGCCAACAGCCACCACGACGAGTACCGGCGGCATGGCTGGCCGGTCGTGGCCGACACGATGCCGGGGTTCCCTGGCCCGCTGGCGGGCATCGCCGCCGCCCTTCCCCTGGCACACACCCCCTGGGTCTGCTGGTGCCCGTGCGATGTGCCAGAAGCCCCGCCCGACTGGGTGGTTACGCTGGCCAGCACACTCGCGGCCCACCCCGGCCATGACGCGGCATCCATCTGGCTTGACGGGCAGCACGAGCCCCTGTTCACGCTGGCCCGCACCGCATGGGCCGCCCACCCTGTAACTGGTGCGGCGGCACAGCTGGCCCATGGGGAACGTTCGGTCACGCGCTGGGTCCGAAGTGGGCGATACTGCGCGGCGCATTTGAGCGGCCCGGCGGCCAGGCAAGCCTTCCAGAACTACAACGAACCGGATGATCGACTTCAAACCTAGCGTGCCCCAGGCCTGGTCCCTGCTGGCATTGGCCATCGTGCTGGAGGTGTGCGGCACCACCAGCCTGAAGCTGAGCGAGGGGTTCACCCGCGTGGCACCCAGCGTCCTGATCTTTGTGTTCTACGGGTTGTCGTTCACCCTGAACAGCTTCGTCGTCCGCACCCTAGACCTGAGCGTGACCTATGGCATCTGGGCCGGCTGCGGCACCGCGCTGGCGGCCATCGTGGGCTTTGTCTATTTCAAGGAACCCGCCACGGCACTCAAGCTGGCGAGCATCAGCCTCATCGTCATTGGCGTGCTCGGCCTGAACACGGCTTCTCGCCTGCCCGCCTGACCTCAACCAAGAGACCTCA
>CAZRRW010000148.1:4758-6453 GCA_964602505.1 uncultured Burkholderiaceae bacterium | reverse complement strand
CGTCGCACATCTACAAGCAAAGAGCGTTTACGCGGATTTGTGCAGAGGTTCCCTAATCACCTAAATACAAAAGCCAGTTACGCCCGTATTCATTGAACCTCTCGGCCTTTTCGGCATTTCTGCTGATGCCTGCATATCAAGACTGAGCCATGCGCCGCTTGCTACTGCTGTTTGCCCTCTGCGCCATGCCCCTGTTCAGCCATGCCATTGAAGAACCCAAGTTCGAGGTGCTAAGGCAGCTTGACGGGGTGGAACTGCGCCAGTACGCGCCGTATGTGGTGGCCGAGGTGGTGCTGGACGCCACCGCCGACGAAGCAGGCAACCGCGCCTTTCCCATCTTGGCGGGCTACATCTTTGGCAAGAACAAGGGCGAGCGGAAGATGGCCACGACCGCGCCGGTCACCCAGGCCGCCGTGCCGGTGAAGATGGAGATGACCGCCCCGGTCACGCAGGCCGCAGCGCCGGGCGGCGTGCGCGTGCAGTTTGTGCTGCCCGCGGGTGTGACGCTGGAAACCGCCCCCGAGCCGCTAGACCCGCGGGTGAAGTTGCGCCTGGTGCCGGCCAGCCAGTGGGCGGCCATCCGCTATTCGGGCACTTGGTCGCAAGCCAATTTCGACGAACACCTGGCCAAGCTGCGCGCCGCCCTGGCTGCCGCCGACGTAGCCACCCAAGGCGAGCCGGTTTGGGCGCGCTACAACGGCCCCCTCACGCCGTGGTTCATGCGCCGCAACGAGATCTGGCTGGCAGTGCCCTAGGGCATGGCCCTCGCCACCCGCTGCGGCTTGGCGCGCCGCCGTGTGCAAGGGGCTGGCTTTGAAGGCGGGTTGACCCTGCTGCTGCTGCCCGTGATGGCCTTCTTCTTTATTTGCGCCATTGGCTACACCTGGGCCTTCGACAAGGTGTTTGGCCTGCCGCAATCTGCCGCGGCGCGGTGAGGCCGGGGGCGGTCGGGTAACCTAACGTGAACGCGAAGATGGCTGCTGTCGACCCACACACAAACACGGCTGCGCGGTCTCGCTGATACAAAGCTGCCGCTCGGGCGGGCCGGTCGTTCGGGGAAATGGGCCTCAGCGTATCGTGAGGTTTCTTGCGAGGTCGCCTCGGCCGGGCTTTAGAACGCATGGCCGGACCTAACGATGAAGTCCAAGAAGGGTCTGCACTGAACGTTCACCATGGGCATACGACACACAGCCGGGATCTTGTACCGCCGCATGCTCACGGGCAGCTGGGCCTGGTTCGCTTCATTGCGGATCAGATCGTGTTGATGACATCTCGCAGTGGCGATGATGAGCAAGTCATTTTCTCCAACCCCGTCTACGTGGTAATCATCACCGACGACTCCGATGAGGTGTTTGATCCGATTTGCCTCTTGGGTGATCGCATTGGTGACCGGCATGACCATGATTCCGGTGGCTCGTAGCCATGCGCCGCAGTCGGGTGACACGTGGGTTACCTCTTCCTGCGCGACATAGGGAATCTTTAGGCGGGCAGCACGAATCTCGTTGGCGATGTATTCCCAGAGTCGCGGAAAAGAGGCCTGGGGGTAGTTGTCCCATGCGTAGACTGCTGATGACGCATCAAGCACCTGCAACGTACCGCTCCAGGCTGTGCAGGTCCCTCAACTTCAATCCATCCAGGTACGAGCACGCCTTGGTCGCCGTAATCTTCCTGGCACCAAGGGCGCTCAGCACCGTT
>CAZRRW010000148.1:0-4733 GCA_964602505.1 uncultured Burkholderiaceae bacterium | reverse complement strand
GTACATGCGATTGCCGCCACCTTCATCTTCCTCGTACTGACGTCCGCGCACGAACGCCCGGTAGTCCGCGTAGCGTTCTTGAGGCAACCGGCCCGAATCAAGCAGGCGGCGCAGGATGACTTCGGCGCTGACGCCCCAACGCTGCCTGAAGGGGGTCAACCAAAGCTCATACTGTTCGACGGCCACTGGGCGCTCGTCATCGCGAACTTCGGCAAGCCATGCGTCAGGCACCAAAACATGCCCAGCGAACGAGTTCGCCTCGCGCTCATGCCCCTGCTGCGAGTGCATGTCTGCATCGTCATCGATAGAACTCGTGCGGTGCAGGAGCAGGTGTCCCAGCTCGTGCATCAGAGTGAACGACTGCTGCGTCTCGGCGCGAGTCTTCTTTACGACGATGACGGGACAGATGTCGCTATACAAGCTAAACCCAAGGATGGGACTGTCCTTCGCAATCTGCCAGCGACCGGCGTACCCATTGCTCCGGAATACGAGGATTCCCTTGGCTTCAAGGGTGCCCCTGAAGCCATCGAAGGTGTTGATTTGATTCAGCCCGAGCCATTGGCGCACGAGTGCGGCAGCCTCAGCAGGCCGCCGCCCAACGACATCGACCGGGGCGAAGGTTGGGCTGTCGTCGGGGTGCAGTTCTTCACGAAGAGCGAGGAACAGCTCCCGCTGGCGCTCTACGCGCTCGATCAGTTTGCGGATATTGGGCGAAAGTTCAGGCTTCTGATTCGTCAATGTCCGGTACTGCACCGAATGAACCCGCTGTGCATCCACTGCCCCCTGATCTAGGAAGAAGAGAACGCCGCGACCAAAGTAGTCCGCGAGTCTTCGAAGCTGCGCGAACGTCAGTCCAACCTCGTCGTCCAGTAGGTTGGTAAGGGCTTTCTGAGGAACGCCAGCCTCATTGGCAACCTGTTCGAGCGAAATGCCGCGTTCGTCCGCGCACCAGCGAATTCGTTCGGTGTTGATCGACTCGATGCGGTTCATTTTCGAAGGCTGCCAAGAGAGCGTCAGTCACTACACGGAGTGCTCTGTTGCCTAAGGGGGCATGGTACCTGAGGGTGATCGCGGCGTCGGCGCTGCTGATCAAGCCTGCGTCTGTGCGCAGCAAGGCAATTGCGCTGTAGCTGCTGAATTGCTCGGTTGTCGAAGGGCGTGGCCGTGTAGCAGTCCGTCGCGAACGTCCACTCCTAGCCGATAGCGGGCCCAAACTCCCGCGCCCTCGGCGGCCCTTCCCCAGCCGCACCTACCCCACTGCCGCCCGCAGCGCCTGCCAGAACGCCGCGTCCTGGGTGGTGGCAAAGTTCACCCGCAGGTGGGTAGACACGCCGCGCACCGACGCGGGCTCGGCATGGAACAAGGCGCCGGGGGCCAGCAGCCAGCCATCGGGCAGCATGCGCTGCGCCAGCCGCTGGGTGTCTACGCCGGTTTCCAGCCAGCCAAACAGCCCGTTGGGCTCCACCGCAAAGTCAAAGCCCTGGGCCCGGGCCTGGCGCACGCTGCGCTGGCGGGCCTGGGCGAGGCGTTCATTCACCCGCTGGGCGTGGCGGCGCACCTGGCCTTGCGCCAGGCAGTGGGCAATGGCCCGCTCGGCAATGGCGGGGGTGGTCAGGGTGTTGATGAGCTTGGTGTCGGTGAGTGCCTCCACCAGCCGTTGCGGCGCAGCCATAAAGCCCACCCGCCAGTTGGGCGCCAGTACCTTGGCAAAGCCCCCCACCAAAATGCAGCGGTCCAGCCCGGTGGCCCCGCCACTGGCGGCCTGCGGCCCGCTGTCCAGCGCGGCCACCCGCACGGCCGAAGGGGGTGCAAAGTGGCCATAGGTGTCGTCTTCCAAGATCAGAAAGTCGTGCTTGTGCGCCAGGGCCAGCAGGCGGTGCGCGGTGGCGGGCGTCAGCTGGCCCCCAGTGGGGTTGTGCAGCACGCTCACGCTCACATACAGCTTGGGCTTGTCGGCCGGGTTGGGCGCGGCGCACCAGCGCGCAATGGCAGCCAAATCAGGCCCGTCAGCCAGGCGCGGCACGGGCAGCAGGCGCATGCCCATTTGCGAAAGCCGCGCAAACTCCACCGCCCAGCCTGGGTCTTCCACCATCACCGCGTCGCCTGGCTTCAGCAGGGTGCGGGCCGCCAGGTCCAGCGCCTGGTTGGCCCCCACGGTGGTGATGATTTGCCCGGCAGCCACCTGCACGCCAATGCTGGCCAGGTGGGCCACCAGCGTCTCGCGCAAGCTCGCGTCGCCCGCAGGGTCGCCGTAGTTCAGGCTCAGTTGATTGAAGGTTCTGCCCTGGGCAAAGCGGCGCAGCGCCGTGCCCAGAAAGGGCGTTTCCAGCCAGCTGGCGGGCAGCACGCCCAGGCTGGGTTGCAGGCGCTGGGCGTATTCGGGTGCCATGCTGTGGGCGGCAAACATGCCGCGGATCAGCGCGGTCGCGTCCACCGGGCGCGGCGTCTGGCTGCCGTCAGGGCTGGTGTGGGCCTCGGCGCGCAGGCCGCTGGTGCCCGCCGGGGGCGGCCCGCCCGTGCGTTGCGCCCGCACAAAAAAGCCGCGCTTGGGGGCAGACTCCACCAGGCCCTGGGCCATCAGCTGGTCGTAGGCGGCCACCACGGTGCTGGGGCTCACCCGGTGCAGGCGGGCGCATTCGCGCACCGAGGGCATGCGGGCACCCGCCTGCAGCAGGCGGCGGCGGATGGGCTCTGCCAGGGTGGTGGCCAGGTGCTGGGTTAGGTTGGTGTGGGCTTGCATCGCGTGGACAAAGAAGGCATCTGTGCTTGCTCGGCAACCCATACAGAGTTTGGCTTGACATGCCAATCTGTACTGGTTCTGTATTGATTTGGCCGGGATACTGAGGCCATGTCAAGCACCGCCATTCCCTCCCCGGCCCCTGGGGCCCCTGCGCCACGCCTGGGCCTGGCCCTGGGCTTTTTGGGGGTGTTGGCGTTCTCTTTTTCTTTGCCGCTCACTCGCATGGCGGTGGGCAGCGAGGCCGCCCCCCAGCTGAGCGGCTGGTTTGTCAGCCTGGGCCGCGCCGCGGTGGCGGGGGTGTTGTCAGCCCTGTGGCTGTGGGCGGTGCGGGCCGCCTGGCCCACGCCCGCGCAATGGCGCACCCTGGCGCTGGTGGCGGCAGGGGTGGTGTTCGCCTTCCCGGTGTGCACCTCGCTGGCGCTGCGGCAGGTCGAGGCGGTGCACGCCAGCGTCATGCTGGGCGTCATGCCCCTGGCCACCGCCGTGCTGGGGGCCTGGCTTGCGCGGCAGCGGCCTTCTGCAGGCTTCTGGGCCTGCGCGGTGCTGGGCAGTGCCTTGGTGGTGGTGTTTGCCCTGCTGCGCTTTGATGCGGGTAACGGGGCTGGCTTCACCCTGGCCTTGCACCCGGCCGACGGCCTGCTGCTGCTGGCCATGCTGGGCGCGTCGGTGGGCTATGCCTATGGCGCGCGCCTGTCGGGCCACATGCCGCCCGAGCAGGTGATCTGCTGGGCCCTGGTGCTGAGCCTGCCGGTCACCGTGCCGGCGTTGTGGTGGAGCGCGCCTGCGCAGCCCGCCGCCATCAGCGCCGCCGCCTGGGGGGGCTTTGCCTATGTGAGCGTGTGTTCCATGTGGCTGGGCTTCTTTGCCTGGTACCGCGGCCTGGCCCTGGGGGGCACGGTGCGGGTGAGCCAAGTGCAGTTGCTGCAGCCTTTCATGAGCATGGTGTTTGCAGTGCCCTTGCTGGGCGAGCACATCGACGCCATGACCCTCGGGTTCGCACTTGCGGTGATTGCCACCGTGTTCATCGGGCGCAAGATGCCTGTTCACCCTCTCAAGCCATGACTGCCCACTTTCACCTGGCGGCCCGCGCGGCCCGCATGAACCCGTCCATCATCCGCGAGATCCTGAAGGTCACGGAAAAGCCGGGCATCTTGAGCATGGCTGGGGGCCTGCCCTCGCCGGACAGCTTTCCCATCGCCGCCATCCGCGCCGCCACCGAGCGGGTGCTGGCCACCGACGGCCGGGCTGCCCTGCAATACGCCGCCAGCGAGGGCCACGCCCCCTTGCGCGAATGGGTGGCCCAGCACCTAGCCGCCACCCAGGGCATGCAGGTCGATGCCGCGCAGGTGCTCATCACTACCGGCTCGCAGCAGGGGCTGGACCTGCTGGGCAAGGTGTTTGTGGATCCGGGCAGCGCCATCGCCGTGGAGCGGCCCAGCTACCTGGGTGCGCTGCAGGCCTTTGGCGTGTACGAGCCGCGCTTCGTGAGCTTGGCCGACGCCAGCGCCGAACACGCCCGCTTTGCCTACGTGCTGCCCAACTACCAGAACCCCACGGGCCGGGTGTGGGGCGTGGCTGAACGCGCCCAGTTGGTGCAGGACACCGAGGCCGCCGGCCTGCCGATCGTGGAAGACAACCCCTATGGCGAGCTCTGGTTTGGCGAGCCGCCGCCGCCGGCCATTTCGGCGCAATTGCCTGAACTGGGGGTGTACCTCGGCTCGTTCTCGAAGGTACTCGCGCCGAGCTTGCGGCTCGGCTATCTGGTCGCACCGCCCGCGCTGTACCCCAAGCTGTTGCAGGCCAAGCAGGCGGCCGATTTGCACACCCCCGGTTTGAACCAGCGCATCGCGCACGAGGTGGTGGCCAGCGGCCTGCTCGACACCCACCTGCCTGCGGTGCGCGCGCAATACCGTGCCCAGCGCGACGCCTTGGATGACGCGTTGAACCGGGAACTGCGAGGCGTCGCCGACTGGCAGCGCCCAAGCGGCGGCAT
>CAZRRW010000147.1:0-6485 GCA_964602505.1 uncultured Burkholderiaceae bacterium | reverse complement strand
GAATGGGGCCTAGCCAAGAACGAGAACCCCAACCAGGGCGCTTTCATCATCGACGAGCTGACGGAACTGGTGGAAGAGGCGGTGCTGTCGGAGTTTGAGCGCATCAGCGAGCGCGGCGGCGTGCTGGGCGCCATGGAAACCGGCTACCAACGCGGCAAGATCCAGGATGAGTCGATGCACTACGAAATGCTCAAGCACACGGGCGAGCATCCGATCATCGGCGTCAACACCTTCCGCAACCCGCATGGCGACCCGATCCCCGAGACACTCGAGCTGGCCCGCAGCACCGAGGAAGAGAAGCAGAGCCAGCTCCGTCGCCTGGCCGAGTTTCATGCACGGCATGCCCAAGCCAGTGGCCCGATGCTCAAGCGGCTTCAGCAAACCGTCATCGACAACGGCAACGTGTTCGAGGTGCTGATGGACGCGGTGAGGGTGTGCTCGCTCGGCCAGATCACCCACGCCCTGTTCGAGGTGGGCGGACAGTACCGGCGAAGCATGTAGACGGATCCTGGGCCGTTCGGTCGCCCAAGCGACAGCGCGGACATCGGTGGCCCGGGTTTGCCCCACGCCAGACCCTCGCTCGACCGGGGCACCATACAGGTGCATCAAAACGACAACGAGGAGAGATCCATGGTTCGATTCACTTCCACGACTGCCATCGTGGTGGCAGGCTCGTTCGCCCTGCTGGCGGGTTGTGCCACCCCATCGGGTGGCGGCAGCGACCGCACTGCGGTCATCACCCGCACCACCCACGGCATCCCGCACATCACGGCACCCGACGTGGAGACGCTGGCCTACGGCGTGGCCTACGCCCACGCGCAAGACCATGTGTGCCAGACCGCCGACTACATCGTGACGGTACGCGGCCAGCGCGCCCAGACCTTCGGGGGAGGTGCAGCGCAAAGCCTGTTTGGATTGCGGGCCATGCCGAACGAGGTGATCGACGCTTTCATCGCCGCCCACATGGACGACGCCCGGCTGGCCCAGCAATGGGCCACGGTGTCGGCCAGTGGGCAGGCCATGGCCCGGGGTTATGTGGCGGGCTACAACCGCTTCCTGGCCGACCACGCGGGCCGCCTGCCTGCAGCCTGCAATGGGCAGGGCGCGCCGCTGAATGCCGCACAACTGGCCATGACCCTGGCCGACTACCACCGCATGAACGAAGTCACCGCCATCCAGGCCGGCCTCGGGGCATTTGCCGACGCCTGGATCGGCGCGCGTCCGCCAGCGGCGCGGACCTCGCAACCCGCCCTTCCCACCCCAGACCAGCTGCTTGCTGAAGGCCGCGCCCTGGGTCTGGTCGATTCCCCGTTCGGCAGCAACGCCTGGGCCTTCGGCCGCGAGGTCACCGCCAACGGCCGCGGTGTCTTGCTGGGCAACCCACACTTCCCGTGGGTCGGCACCAATCGCTTCTGGCAGATGCACCTGACCGTGCCCGGGGTGATGGACGTGATGGGTGCCAGCATCGGCCGCACACCCTTTGTGCAGATCGGCTTCAACAAGGATGTGGCCTGGTCGCACACCGTGTCCACCGGCAAGCGTTTCACACTACACGAATTGACGTTGGCCCCCAACGACCCCACCAGCTACCTGGTGGACGGGCAAGCCCAGAAGATGACGTCGCGCACCGTTCAGGTGGCCGTGCGCAACGCCGATGGCACCACCGTGCAGCGCCCCTACACCGTATGGAGCACCCGCTATGGCCCGGTCATCATCAACCCGCGCCTGGGGCTGAACTGGACAGCCACCACCGCCTATGCGCTCAAGGACGCCAACTCGGGCAATGTGCGCTCCAACGAAACCTGGCTGGGCTTTGCCCAGGCCACCAGCGTGGGCGACATGCGCAACGCCATGCGCAACCTGGGCATTCCGTGGGTGAACACCATCGCCGCAGACCGCGCCGGCAACGCGATGTATGCCGACGTATCGGTGGTGCCCGATGTGAGCAATGCGCAACTGCAACGCTGCGCCCCCAGCGCCCCGGCGGCGGGCCTGCTGCGCAGCCCCTTGTCCATTGCCGTGCTCAACGGCAGCCGGGCCGACTGCGACTGGAACCGCGACGCGGCCTCGCCCGTGCCTGGGCTCACCCCCATCGAGCGCATGCCGGTGGCGGTGCGCAGCGACTGGGTGCACAACAGCAACGACAGTTTTGTCTACACCCACCCACAGCAGCGTTTTGAAGGCATCTCCATCATGGTGGGCGACGACCTGGTGCGCCGGCCCCGCACCCGCGCCGGCCTGACCGAGGTGCCCGAGCTGATTGGCCGCGGCAAGGTGACGCTGGAGGGCGTGCAGCGCCAGTTGTTTGCCAACCAGAACTTCATGGCCCGCATGGTGCTGCCCGACCTGCTGACTGCCTGCGCCAATGCACCCACCCCGGAGGCGCGTGATGGCTGTGCCGCCCTGCGCACCTGGGACCGCACCAACAACCCTGAGTCGCGCGGGGCGCATGTGTTCCGCGAGTTCTGGCGCACCGCCACGACCATTCCTGGCGTCTACCGCGTGCCCTTCGACCGCGCCCAGCCAGTGGCCACGCCCAACGGCCTGCGCATGGACGACGCCGCCACCGCCACCCGGGTCTGGGACGCCCTGACACAGGCGGTGCAGAAGATCCGTGCCGCCAACATTGCGCTGGACGCGCCACTGGCCAGCGTGCAGCACGCCATCTTTGACCCGGCCGCAGTGGGCCAGGCCATCGGGGTGCATGGTGGCGACGAGGTGGAAGGCGTGCTCAACAACATCGGCGACCGGGGCGCCCCCGGCATCACCGCTCGTGGCCTGCGCATCGATTACGGCACCAGCTATGTGCAGACCGTCACCTTCGACGAGCGCGGCCCGGTGGCCCATGCCCTGCTGACGTATGGGCAGAGCACCACGGCAGGCTCGCCCCACGTGCTGGATCAGTTGCGCCTGTACGCCCGAAAGGAGTGGCCGCGCCTGCCCTTCCACCCTGAGGAGATTGCGGCCCAGCGCATCGGCGAGCCGCTGCGGCTGACGCGGCCCTGATTGGAGGGGCATCGTGCCCCTGTTGCTTCCCGCGTGATCGCCAGGTGACGCCGCCACTGGTCATCTTGAACGCCCGTGCCGACGGTGGCCGGGCGGCCCGGTTTGCAGCACAGGCCACCGCCATCGTGGAGCAGGCGGGCGCCACACTGGTGCTGACACAGACGCTGCCTGAAGCACAGGCATGCATCCAAGCCCAGCCCCCGGGCAGCCGCATCGTGCTGGTTGGCGGTGACGGCAGCGTGCAAGGCCTGCTGAGCGGGCTGCTGGCTGGCCGTCACACGCTCGGGCTCGTGCCCATGGGCAGCGGCAATGACCTGGCCCGGTTTCTGGGACTGGCCCGGCTAGGCCCCCACGGCGCGCTGCACCGGGCCTTGCGGGCGGATGCCCGTCCGATCGATCTGGGCCATGTGCAGGCCGATGGACAGGAATGGCATTTCGCCAGCAGTCTGGCCGCAGGCTTTGACGCGGCCATCGCCGCGCGAGCCCTGAAGTCGCCCGCATGGCTGCGCGGCCTGCCCCGCTACCTTTGGGCCACCCTGGCGGCTCTGGCCAGACTGGAGGGGCACCAGTTCACGGTTGTGGCAGATGGCCAGCAGCTTCACCACGGGCCGGGGCTGCTGGCGTCGAGCCTGAACACACCCAGCTATGGCAGTGGCATGCCAGTGGCCCCTGGCGCACAGTTGACGGATGGCCACCTGGACCTGTTGATCGCCGGGCACTTCGGCCGCTTGGGCGCCCTGGCCATGCTGCCGCGCCTGCTCACGGGCACCCACTTGGGGCACCCGAGGGTGCGTGTGGCGCCGTTCAAGACGATGATGCTGACATCTGCCACCCCGCTGCCCTTGGCAGCCGACGGTGAACCCCTGGCCCCAGCACGGCAGCTTCAGGTGCAGGTGCTGCCGGGCGCGATCAACGTGGTGTTCGGCGCTGGCTAGGCGCTGGCAGAGACCGACTCGCGTTTGCGCACCGGGCCATGGCGGCGCACGATCTCGGCATGCAGGTCGCGGCGCCAGCCCAGCACAAACAGCGCCTCGGCCAGCAGGAACAGCGGCCCTTGCAGCAAGCCAATGAGGTCGTCGGCAAAGGCGGGCTTCCTGCCTTCGAAAAAGTGGCCCACAAACTGCAGCACCCAGCCCACCACAAACAGGCCGATGCCCCAGCCCAGCCAAACGACGGTGGGTTGTTCAGCAACACGCTGCCCGACGGCGCAGCCAACGCCAAACACCACCGCGAAGACCAGACCCAGGCCCCAGTGAAGCGGGATGTAGTAGGCAACCAGAAACAGCAGCGCCAGGCACCAGGCCGGGGTGAGCACCACCCCCCCCAACTCAAACATGGGCCGTGACAGCAGGATGAGGATGGCCGCCACGATCATGGGAATACCCACCCAGTGGGTGGCAATGTTGCGTGGGTCGCGGTGATAGGCCGCGTAGCTGGCGAGGTGTTCAACAAGCGGGCGCATGGCGGTTCCCTCCGGTTGGCGGCGAGTGTAAAAGCTGCGACAGCCCCGCGCCAGCGGGCCAACCCAGAATGCCCCACATGAGCACCCTCCACACCTTTGAAGTCCGCAAGGACGACCTGCACACGACCCGCTGGGTCAGCCAGCCGGTGCCGCCGCTGGCGCCAGGGCAGGCACGCCTGGCCATTGAACACTTTGCCCTGACAGCCAACAACATCACCTACGCCGCGTTTGGCGAGGCCATGTCGTACTGGGGCTTCTACCCTGCCGCTGACCCCGCTTGGGGGCGCATTCCGGTGTGGGGCTTTGCTACGGTGACTGAATCGACGACCGAGGGCCTGCCGGTTGGGGAGCGGGTGTATGGCTACTTTCCCATGGCCAGCCACTGTGTGCTGCAACCGGCCCGCGTCAGCGACAAGGGCTTCATGGACGGCGCGCCCCACCGCCGGGAGCTGCACCCCGTCTACAACCAATACGTGTTTTGCCGCAGCGACCCGGCCTATCGAGCAGACCTTGAAGCCGAGCAGGCGCTGCTGCGGCCCCTGTTCTTCACCAGCTGGCTGATCGACGACTTTCTGGCCGACAACGCATTTTTTGGCGCGCAACAGGTGCTGCTGTCCAGCGCGTCCAGCAAGACGGCCTACGGCACGGCCTGGTGCTTGCACCGCCGGGCAGGCCTTGAGGTGGTCGGGCTGACCTCAGCCGCCAACAAGGCCTTCGTCGAAAGCTTGGGCTGCTATCACCGAGTGGTCACCTACGACCAGGTGTCGGGCGAAGCCGCCACGCCCAGCGTCTATGTCGACATGGCTGGCAGCGGCCCGGTTCGCATGGCGGTGCACACCCGCTTTGGCGATGCGCTCAAGTACTCCTGCTCGGTGGGGGGCACCCATGTGAACGACCTGTCAGGCGCCAAGGGCCTGCCCGGGCCCAGGCCCATCCTGTTCTTCGCCCCGGCACAGATCAAGAAACGCAGCGAAGAATGGGGCGCTGCGGAACTGGGCCGTCGCTTCGGTGTGGACTCGCTGGCCTTTGTGAAGACGGTGACCGACGCCTCCAAGCCTTGGCTGCAGGTGGCGTGGCATCGGGGCCAAGATGACGTGGCCCAGGTCTATCAAGACTTGCTGGCGGGCCAGGTGCCCGCACAGACCGGGCTGATGCTGGCAGCGCAACCATGAGCTTCACGACATCCTTTCCATGCCCCGCCTCGCCGCCAGAGCCTTTGGACGGGCAGATCACCACCGACGTGCACGCCACGCCGAATGGCGGTGTGCTGCTGATTGGCATCAACCGCCCCAGCAAGCGCAACGGCTTCACGGCCCGCATGTTCCGCGAACTGGCCGAGGCCTACACCCGGCTTGATGCGGACGCCAGCCTGCGTTGCGGGGTGCTGTGGGCCCACGGCGCGCACTTCACCGCCGGGCTGGACCTGCCCAGCGTGGCCCCGCTGATGCAACGCGGCGAGCGCCTCGCCGCGCGCGGCCTGGTAGACCCGTTTGAACTGAATGAACTGGACGACCAAGGGCAGCCCTACAACGCGAGGCGCGTCAAACCCGTGGTGGTGGCCACCCAGGGCATCTGCTTCACCGTGGGCATTGAGCTGATGCTGGCGGCCGACGTGGTGGTGGCGGCCAGCGACAGCCGCTTCGGCCAGATCGAGGTGAAGCGCGGCATCATGGCCACGGGCGGGGCCACCCTGCGCATGGCCGAGCGGGCTGGCGTGGGCAACGCCATGCGCTTGCTGCTGACCGCCGACGAGTTTGACGCCGCCGAGGCCCACCGCTGCCACTTTGTGCAGCAGGTGGTGCCTGCGGGGCAAGAGCTTGGCGCGGCGGTGGCCGTGGCCGAGCGCATTGCGGCCCAAGCCCCGCTGGCCGTGGCCGCCATGCGCCGCAGCGTGCTCACTTGTGTGGAGCAGGGCGTGCCCGCTGCGGTGTCAGCCTTTCGCCGCGAACAGCAGCGCCTGGCCAACAGCGAAGACGCAGCCGAAGGCGTGCGCTCGTTCATCGAGAAGCGCCCGCCC
>CAZRRW010000146.1:0-6499 GCA_964602505.1 uncultured Burkholderiaceae bacterium | reverse complement strand
GCTGGTGGGCGACATCGTGGCCGAGGGGCTGCGGGTGCATGAGCCAAGCCTGGACGCGGATGCCAGACGTGAGCGGGCCAGGGCGGCGCTGGCCGAGGTGGGCATGGACGACACGGCGCTGGAGCGCTATCCCCACGAGTTCTCGGGTGGCCAGCGCCAGCGTATCGCCATCGCTCGGGTGCTGGTGCTCAAGCCGAAACTCGTGGTGCTGGACGAGCCGACGAGTGCCCTGGATGTGTCGATCCAGCAGCAGGTGCTGGCCTTGCTGACCGATTTGCAGAAGCGGCATGGCCTGGCCTACCTGCTGATCACCCACGATGTCGACGTCATCCGGGCCATGGCCCACCGGGTGCTGGTGATGAAGGACGGGCAGGTCGTCGAGGAGGGTGAGGCTCTGGCGGTTCTGACCCGGCCGCAGCAGCCATACACCCAGGCCCTCGTGGCGGCTGCCAACTGATGTAAACTCTGCGGGTTACTACCAGAAATGGGCAGCAGCGTCTGCCCATTTTTTTTGCTCGTTTCTCTTTCGGCGCAGACAAGCACAACACGGTCCATGGACGGTTTGACCCCGGCGAGCCCCTCGCTTGACGCCCTGACGGCCACGACTGTGGCTGGGCTGGGGTTCGACCTTGTGGAGGTGGAACGCGCCGCGCGTGGACTGCTGAGGATCACCATCGACCGCCATGATGGTGGCTTCATCACGGTGGAGGACTGCGAGGCAGTCACCCGCCAGATGCAGTATGTGCTCGATGTCGACGGGATTGCCTACGAGCGGCTGGAGGTTTCCTCCCCTGGGCTCGACAGGCCCTTGCGCACCGAGGCGCACTTCCAGCGCTTTGTGGGGCAGTGGGTGGACATCATCCTCAAGGCAGCAATGGGCCAGGGGCAGGGAAACCGGCGCAAGTTCCGCGGGGTGCTGGCCGCTGGGTCGGCGCCGGGTGACTGGCAGATCAGCTGGAGTGACGACGATGCCATCGTCCGTGGCGAAACCCGACAGGACGCCGCGGTCAAGGGCAAGCCGAGGAAGGCGGGGCCGCGGGTGGAGCAGGTGCTTGGTTTCAGGCTGGACGAGCTGCGCGAGGCGCGCTTGGTGGCCGTGGTGAATTTCAAGGGGCGTTGAAGGGCGCACCGCTGTGCCTTGGCGCCAGAGACAGACAAGACGATCAGGAGTGACGACGTGAACCGTGAAATGTTGATGCTGGTGGATGCGATCGCCCGCGAAAAAAGCGTGGACAAGGACGTGGTCTTTGACGCAGTGGAGCAGGCCCTTGCTCAGGCTGCCAAGCGCCTGCACGAAGGCGATGTGGACATCCGTGTGGCGATCGACCGGGAAACTGGCGCCTATGAGAGCTTCCGCCGCTGGCATGTGGTGCCCGACGAGGCGGGCCTCCAGTTGCCCGACCAGGAGATCCTGCTGTTTGAGGCCAAGGAGCAGATTCCCGACATCGAGGTAGACGACTACATCGAGGAGCCGACCGAGTCGGTGCCCATCGGCCGCATTGGCGCGCAGGCAGCCAAGCAGGTCATCCTGCAGAAGATCCGTGACGCCGAGCGCGAGCAGCTTCTGAGCGACTTTCTGTCGCGCGGCGAACGCATTTTTGTGGGCACCATCAAGCGTCTCGACAAGGGCGACATCATTGTCGAGTCAGGCCGGGTGGAAGGTCGTCTGCGCCGCAGCGAGACCATCCAGAAGGAGAACCTGCGCATTGGCGACCGCGTGCGGGCTGTCATCCTTGACGTCGACCGAACCCTGCGCGGTGCCCAGATCCTCCTGTCACGCTCGTCGCCGAAGTTCATGGTCGAGCTGTTCGCCCAGGAAGTGCCCGAGATCGAGCAGGGCCTGCTTGAGATCAAGAGCTGCGCGCGCGACCCGGGCTCCCGCGCCAAGATCGCGGTGGTGTCCCATGACAAGCGGGTCGACCCGATCGGCACCTGTGTGGGCGTGCGCGGCAGCCGGGTGACGGCGGTGACCAATGAGCTGGCTGGCGAGCGCGTGGACATCGTGCTCTGGAGCGAGGATCCAGCGCAGTTTGTGATTGGCGCCCTTGCGCCGGCCAATGTGTCGTCAATCGTGGTGGACGAAGAGCGTCATGCCATGGACGTGGTGGTGGATGAGGAGAACCTCGCCATTGCCATTGGCCGCAGTGGCCAGAACGTGCGTCTGGCCTCCGAGCTGACTGGCTGGCGCATCAACATCATGTCGGCAGACGAATCGCAGAAGAAGCAGGCCCAGGAAAGCGAGTCGGTGCGCGCCCTGTTCACCAGCAAGCTGGACGTGGATGAAGAGGTGGCCGACATCCTGATTGCCGAAGGCTTCACCAGCCTTGAGGAGGTGGCCTACGTGCCCCTGCAGGAGATGCTGGAGATCGAGGCCTTTGACGAGGACACGGTCAATGAACTGCGCGAGCGGGCCAAGGCGGCCCTGCTGACGATGGAGCTGGCCAACGAGGAGAAGGTGGAGTCGGTTTCCCAGGATCTGCGCGACCTGGAGGGTCTGACGCCGGAGCTGATCGCCAAGCTGGCTGCGGCCGACGTCAACACCCGCGACGACCTGGCCGATCTGGCGGTCGACGAGTTGACCGAGATCACGGGCTTGGACGACGACAGCGCCAAGGCCATGATCATGAAGGCACGTGAGCACTGGTTCGCGTCAGAGCAGTAAGGCGACAAGGAGCACACCGACCCATGGCACAACACACGGTTGCCCAACTCGCAACAGAACTCAGTCGCCCTGTCGACACGCTGCTCGAGCAGCTCAAGGCGGCAGGCGTCAGCAAATCGGCCGGCAGCGACACCGTGAGCGAGGCCGACAAGGCGCGCCTGCTGGAGCACCTGCGCACAGCGCACGGCACGGCTGGTGCCGAGCGCAAGAAGATCACGCTCGTCAAGAAGTCAACCACCGAGATCAAGCAGGCCGACGCTTCTGGCCGTGCCCGCACCATCCAGGTGGAGGTGCGCAAGAAGCGCACCTTCGTCAAGCGCGACGACACGGCCGGTGCCGAGGCCATCGAAGTACCCTCCAGCGCCGGGGTTGAACCGCCCCCGCCGCCAGCGCCCGCCGCGCCCGTGATCGACGAGGCTGAACTCAAGCGCCGTGCAGACGAGGCCAACCGGCAGGCTGAGCTGCTGCGTCGTCAGGAGCGGGACCTGGCCGAACGCCGCCGCCAACGCGAGGAAGCCGAGTCCCGCGAACGTGCGGAACAGGCGGCGAAGGCCGCGGCCGAGGCTGCTGCCAAGGAACCGGCGCCTCCCGCTGAGCCCGTGCCCGCTCCAGACGAGCAGGCCAAGGCGGCAGCCGAAGCCGCTGCTGTTGCCAAGGCCCAGGCCCAGGCGGATGCACAAGCCCGTGCCAAGGCCGAGGCGGAGGACGACGCCAAGCGCGAGGCGGACCTGGCGGCCCGACGCCGCGCCGCCGAACGCGAGGCGGCCGATATCCGCGCCATGATGTCAGCGCCCAAGAAGGTGTTGACGGCGGCCAAGCCCGATGAGAAGCCGGCTGCTGCCGCGAAGCCGGGCATCAAGGGCACGCTGCACAAGAAAGAGGGCACCGTGGCCAAGCCTGCCGGGGCTCCAGCCAGCCCGGCGGGCGCTGGCAAGAAAGAGGTCAAGTCCGAGAAGCTCTCGTCGAGCTGGGCGGACGACGCCGCGAAGAAGCGCACCCTCAAGACCCGCGGTGACAGCACTGGCGGCACCGGACGTGCCAACTGGCGTGGTGGTCCGCGCAGCCGCAAGGGCGACGCCAAGGACGCTTCCGGGTTTGCACAGCCCACCGAGGTGAAGGTGATCGAGGTGCACGTACCCGAGACCATCTCGGTCAGCGACCTCGCCCACAAGATGTCGATCAAGGCGTCCGAGGTGATCAAGAGCATGATGAAGCTGGGTCAGATGGTCACCATCAACCAGCAGCTCGACCAGGAAACCGCCATGATCGTGGTGGAAGAGATGGGCCACAAGGCCCTGGCCGCTGCGCTGGACGACCCGGAGGCCTTCACCGAGGAAGACGAAGCCCAGGAAACCGCCGAGAAGCTGCCGCGTGCGCCGGTGGTCACGGTCATGGGCCACGTCGACCACGGCAAGACCTCGCTGCTCGACTACATCCGGCGGGCCAAGGTGGCGGCGGGCGAGGCCGGCGGCATCACCCAGCACATTGGTGCCTACCACGTGGACACACCTCGGGGCATGATCACCTTCCTCGACACCCCGGGCCACGAGGCATTCACGGCCATGCGCGCCCGTGGAGCCAAGGCCACTGACATCGTCATCCTGGTGGTGGCGGCGGACGACGGCGTGATGCCGCAGACCAAGGAAGCCATTGCCCACGCGAAGGCGGCGGGCGTGCCCATCGTGGTCGCGATGAACAAGATCGACAAGCCCGAGGCCAACCCCGACCGCCTGAAGCAGGAGCTGGTGGCCGAGCAGGTGGTGCCCGAGGAGTACGGCGGCGACTCGCCCTTTGTGCCGGTTTCGGCCAAGACCGGGCAGGGCATCGATGACCTGCTTGAGCAGGTGCTGTTGCAAGCAGAGGTGCTGGAGTTGCAGGCGCCCAAAGAGGCGCTGGCCCGCGGCCTGGTCATTGAGGCCCAGCTCGACAAGGGCAAGGGCCCGGTGGCCACCGTGCTGGTGCAGTCGGGCACTCTCAAGCGCGGTGACGTGGTGCTCGCGGGGCAGAGCTATGGCCGCGTGCGTGCCATGCTGGACGAGAACGGTCAGCCCACCCAGGAGGCTGGCCCCTCGATCCCGGTTGAGATCCAGGGCCTGACCGAAGTGCCCCAGGCGGGTGACGACTTCATGGTGCTGGCCGACGAGCGGCGTGCCCGAGAGATCGCTACCTTCCGCCAAGGCAAGTACCGCGATGTCAAGCTGGCCAAGCAGCAGGCCGCCAAGCTCGAAAACATGTTCGAGAACGTGGGTGATGGGGCCGCCAAGACCCTGGCGCTCATCATCAAGGCGGATGTGCAAGGCTCCCAGGAGGCCCTGTCGCAGTCGCTGCTCAAGCTCTCGACCGACGAGGTCAAGGTGCAGGTGGTGCATGCCCAGGTGGGTGGCATCAGCGAGAACGACGTGAACCTGGCCATCGCCTCCAAGGCGGTCATCATCGGCTTCAACGTCCGCGCCGACGCCAACGCCCGCAAGCTGGCCGAGAACAACGGCATCGACATCCGCTACTACAACATCATCTACGACGCGGTCGATGAGATCAAGGCGGCGATGTCGGGGATGCTGGCGCCCGACCAGAAGGAAGAGGTCATCGGCAGCGCCGAGATCCGCCAGGTGTTCCGCATCAGCAAGGTCGGCTCCATTGCGGGTTGCATGGTCACCAGCGGCATGGTGCGCCGCGCCGCCCGCCTGCGCCTGCTGCGCGACAACGTGGTCATCTTCACTGGCGAGCTCGAGTCGCTCAAGCGCTTCAAGGACGACGTTCGCGAGGTCAAGGAAGGCTTTGAATGTGGCTTGAACATCAAGGGCTACAACGACATCAACGAAGGCGATGTGCTGGAGTTCTTCGAGATCAAGGAGATCGCCCGCAGCCTGTGATGGGGTTGTGTGCCACCATGCCTGCTCGCAAGTCGTCCGTGCCCAACCGCGGCTACCGCGTGGCCGACCAGATCCAGCGCGATCTGTCGGAGCTGATTGCGCGCGAGCTGAAGAACCCGAGGATCGGCATGGTCACGCTGAGCGCGGTGGAGGTCACGCCCGACTACGCCCATGCCAAGGTGTACTTCACGCTCCTGGCTGGCGACCCTGAAGCCACCACCCAGGCGCTCAACGAGGCGGCAGGCTTCCTGCGCAACCACCTCTTCAAGCGCCTGCACATCCATACCGTGCCTTCACTGCACTTCCACTTCGACCGCTCCGCAGAGCGTGCGGCAGACTTGAACGCGCTGATCGCTCGCGCGGTGTCCTCCCGGGCCAAGGACGACTGAGCATGTCTGCGCCGCGCACCAGGGTGCCACGGCGCCCTGTGCACGGGGTGCTGCTACTGGACAAACCGCAAGGCGTGTCCAGCAATGACGCCTTGCAGCAGGCCAAGCGCCTGTTCCGCGCCGACAAGGCGGGCCACACGGGCACCCTGGACCCTCTGGCCACCGGTGTGCTGCCCTTGTGCTTTGGGGCAGCGACCAAGTTCTCCCAGGCAGGGCTGGATGCCGACAAGACCTATCAGGCCACCTTGCAACTCGGCGTCACCACCACCACGGGTGACAGCGAAGGCGAGGTACTCGACCGGCAAGCCGTGCAGGTGACGCCTGCGCAGTGGGACGCCTGCCTGCGCCGGTTTCAAGGCCCACTCACCCAAACCCCGCCGATGTACAGCGCGCTGAAGCACGAAGGCCGTCCCCTGTACGAGTACGCCCGCCAGGGCATCGAGGTGCCGCGCGAGTCACGCCAGGTCGTGATCCACGCACTGTCTGGGCAACTGAGCAGCGTCACCGTGGGTGAGATTGTCGTGACCTGTTCCAAAGGCACCTATGTGCGAACCCTGGCCGAGGACATCGGCCGC
>CAZRRW010000145.1:0-6611 GCA_964602505.1 uncultured Burkholderiaceae bacterium | reverse complement strand
CGCTGGACTGCGGCTCGACCAATCCCAGTACCAGTTGCACTGCGATCGCCGCGTCGACGGCTGAGCCCCCTGCACGAAGCACCTGCAAGCCGGCATCGGTGGCCAGGGGATTGGCGGCGGCTACGGCAAACCGCCTGGCGGCCCAGCCAGGTTTTTCGGTATAGCCCGACGCAGCCTCCGGTTGCTGCACAGTTGGGGGCGTGTAAGTAAACGAAGGCGCACCGCCGGGCAGCCACGCGCAAGAGGCAAGCACCGAAACACTGCTGACCAAGGCCAGCAGGGCGGAGCGTTTGCTTGGGCGCTGGCGGATGAGCCCCCCACGTGCCACAGAAGGCAGATTCGAGACGGATGGGAGCCGGTCGAAGATGGTCATGGATGATCCTCCGTGGTGCATCTTACGAGGCCAATGACCGGATCGACTCAGCCCACCATGACAAAGGCCACCCGTAGGTGGCCTTCGTGCTCTCGCCAAGGGAGGTCACTTCGGCGCGAGTCGGATGGCTCCATCCAGGCGGATGGTCTCGCCGTTGAGGAGGTCGTTCTCGAAGATGTGCACCGACAGCTTCGCAAAGTCGTCGGGCGTGCCCAAGCGGCTGGGAAAGGGTACGGCGGCCGCCAGCGCATCCTGCACGTCCTTGGGCATCCCGAACATCATGGGCGTGCCCATGATGCCGGGTGCGATGGTCATGACACGGATGCCAAGCTTTGATAGATCACGGGCGATCGGCAGAGTCATGCCGACGATGCCGCCTTTGGAGGCGCTGTAGGCCGCCTGGCCGATCTGACCATCGTAGGCCGCCACCGAGGCGGTGTTGATGATGCAGCCGCGCTCCATGGTGGGCTCGGGTTCGTTCCGGCTCATGGCGTCGGCCGCCAGGCGCAGCATGTTGAAGCTGCCAAACAGGTTGATCGACACCGTGCGTTTGAAAGCGTCGAAGTTGTGCGGGCCGTTCTTGCCCACTGTGCGCTCTGCCGAGGCCACGCCGGCGCAGTTGACAAGCCCCATCAGCTTGCCCAGGCTCGCCGCTTTCGCCACCACTGCCTGGGCGTCGGTTTCGCTGGTGACATCGCACTTCACGAACGCTCCGCCCAGGGCCTGCGCGACGGCCTCACCTTTGTCCGCCTGCGTGTCGGCAATCACCACCTGGCCGCCCCTGGCGGCGATGTGGCGCGCTGTGCCTTCTCCCAAGCCAGAGGCGCCGCCGGTGACGATGAAGACCTTTCCTTTGATGTCCATGGGTGCTCCTAATGAGTCAGTAGAAACAGGAAAAAAAGCGGACGCTGCCGCGTCCGTTGGGGGAGGGCGTGCGGCGATCAGGCCAGAGCCGAAAGCGCCCGCGCCGTGATCTCGTCTACTGACCCCGTTCCCGAGATCGATCGGTAGCGCGGCGCCTGTGCATCACCCTTATGTGCCCACGCTGAGTAGTAGTCCACAAGCGGTCTGGTCTGGGCCTGGTAGACATCCAGGCGCTTACGCACGGTGTCTTCTTTGTCATCGTCGCGCTGAATCAGCGGCTCGCCCGTCACGTCATCCTTGTCCGCCACCTTGGGCGGGTTGAAGCGCACGTGATAGGTGCGACCAGAGGCCACGTGAACCCGACGCCCGCTCATGCGCTCAATGATGTCGGCATCGGGAACGTCAATTTCGAGCACGAAGTCGAGTTTCACGCCTGCCGCCTTCATGGCGTCGGCCTGCGGAATGGTGCGGGGGAACCCGTCAAACAGGAAACCTGCTGCACAGTCGGGTTGGGCGATGCGTTCCTTGACCAGCCCAATGATGATGTCGTCACTGACCAGAGCACCGGAATCCATGACCTGCTTGGCCGCCAGACCCAACGGCGTACCGGCCTTCACTGCGGCGCGCAACATGTCGCCGGTAGAGATTTGGGGGATGCCAAAGTGCTTGCAGAGAAAGGCCGCCTGTGTGCCTTTGCCAGCGCCGGGCGCGCCCAACAAGATCAGTCTCATGATGTCTCGGGTTGCCGACGCTTGATGGCGCCGTTGTGATGGAACGGGCTTACACCCGTTTTGAGAATAACACGCGTACCTTTTCCAGGTCTTGCGGGGTGTCTACCCCTGGGGCGGGCGTGGCGTCGCTGACCATGACGGCGATCCGCTCTCCGTGCCAGAGTGCTCGCAACTGCTCCAGGGCTTCCAGTTGCTCGAGGGGCGCCGGTGGCAACCGCGTGAAACGCTTCAAGAAGCCCGCGCGGTAGGCGTACAGGCCCACGTGCCGAAGCGGTGCAGGGGCAGGCAGCCCGCCCTCGCCGGGCGCATCGCGCCAGTGGGGAATGGGCGCGCGGGAGAAGTACATGGCCTCACCTGCCTGATTGCACACCAGCTTGACCACGTTGGGATTTGCGAAGTCCGCCGGGTTCTCAATGCCGTGCGCCACAGTGGCCATGCCACATTGCGGGCGTGCCTGGAGCAGCGCTGCGCATTGCGAAATCACGGTCGGGTCGATCAGCGGCTCGTCCCCCTGGACGTTTACCACGATCTCGTCCTCCGCGAGCCCCAGGTGCTGGGCAGCCTCGGCCAGACGGTCCGTGCCGCTGGCATGATCAGCACGGGTGAGGAGGACCTGCACCTGGTGGCTGGCGCACGCGGCTGCGATGCGGGCGTCGTCGCAGGCCACCACCACCCGTTGGGCGCCACTTCGCAACGCCTGGTCGGCCACCCGAACCACCATTGGCTTGCCGTGAATATCGGCCAGCGGCTTGTGTGGCAGACGGCTTGAAGCCAGCCGGGCTGGGATGAGAACCGTGAAGCTCACGGAGCAGAGGGGCTTTTGGCTGCCAAGTCAGCAGCCTCCTCCTCGCTGAGCGAGCGTGCCTCTGACTCGAGCAGGATGGGCATACCGTCGCGGATGGGGTAGGCCAAGCGCATCGCCCGGCTCACCAGTTCCTGACGGTCGCGGTCAAAAATCAGAGGGCCCTTGCAGACCGGGCAAACCAGCAGTTCAAGAAGGCGTGCGTCCATGGAGGCGGACTGTATCAAGCACCTGCTGTAACACCGGTGCAGGCAGGCTCACACCATGTGGCACCACCCACACCGGGGAATTGCCTGGTGCCTTGGGGTCCAGCTTGATGGCGTCCTTCTCGGTCACGAGAACGGCGTCCCAATCGTGGGCTTGCCATGGGGGGGGCGTCAGTGGGGCGTGGTCAGGCAGCGCCATGCGGGTAAAGGAAAGGCCTTGCTGGGTTAGTCCCTGAAAGAACCGCTCGGGCTGCCCGATCCCGGCCGCCGCCAGCAGGCGTCCACCCGGCATCGCCGGGGCCAGGCCGTTACCGCACGCCCAGTCCTGAAGGGGCACGGGCTTGCCCTGCTGAGACAAGAGCAGATGCCCTGCAAGGGGGGTGCTGGGTGCGTCGGCGTTGTACAGCACGGCGTCCAGATGGGGTGCCAGGGCGCCCGTCAGCGGCTGGCGCAGCGGGCCAGCTGGCAGCAGCCATCCATTGCCAATGCCGCGCTGGTCAAACACGGCGAGGTTGAAGGCTCTGGGCAACGCGTCGTGCTGCAGGCCGTCGTCACTGACGATGACCTCCACCTCGGGGTGGGCCGCCAACAGCGCCAGTGCTGCTTCGTGTCGGCGCGCACTGACGAACACGGGGGCCTTGGTCAGGCGCTGGATGAGCAGCGGTTCGTCACCCACTTCGGAAGGGTGGCTGTGGGCTTCAACTGGCATCACCATGCGGGTGCTGCGCCCGTAGCCGCGCGAGACCACCCCTACGCACAAACCCGCCGCAGCAAGGGCCCGAACCAGGGCCACCACCACCGGCGTCTTGCCGGTGCTGCCGACCAGCAGATTGCCCACCACCACCACCGGTATGGGCAGTGCCTTGGCCGGGCGCAGGCGCCGAACGAACCGCCTGCCCCACAGCACTAGCCAGACGAGGGCGCTTACGGGCAGCAGCAACCGAGCCAGCCAGTTGCGGTGCAGCCAGTGAGTCATGGGTGTCTGGGCGAGCCTCAGGGAGCCCCGGCGGGGGTCACCGGCTGCCAGTGTCCTGGGTGGCGAACGTCAGCTGGGTCAAGCCTGCGCGGCGGGCGGCGTCCATCACGTTCACCACGCTCTGGTGGCTGGCCTGAGCGTCGGCGCTGATGATCACCATGACCTCTTTGCTGCCGCCTGCGGCGGTGGCCAGCTCGGCGGCCAGCGTACTGGCATCACGCGCCGCCAGGGACGTCTTGTTGATGGTGTAGCTGCCATTGGCGGCCACGCCCACGATCAGCTCTTTGGGGTAATCCTTGGCGGCTTCGGCCTCCGCCGAAGGCAGGTTGACCTTGAGTTCCGTGAACTTGTTGTAAGTCGTTGACAGCATCAGAAAGATGAGGATCACCAGCAGCACATCGATGAAGGGGATCAGGTTGATCTCCGGTTCGTCGCTGCGGCGGCGGCGGAAGTTCATCGTCCGAGCCCGTTCAGGTGGGCCGCAAACCGCTCGGCAGACGTTTCCATGGTGAGCAGATAGGTGTCAACCCGAGCCCGGAAGTAGCGGTGGAACATCAGCGATGGGATGGCGATCATCAGGCCGAACGCGGTGTTGTACAGCGCGATTGAGATGCCATAAGCGATCTGCTGCGGGTTGGTACCGCCCGGTGATTGCGCGGCAAAGATCTCGATCATGCCAATGACCGTGCCCAGCAGGCCGAGCAGAGGGGCCGCCGAAGCAATGGTGGCCAGGGCGTTGAGATGCTTGTCCAGCTGGTGGGCCGCGAGGCGCCCTGCCAATTCAAAGGTTTCATCAAGTTTTTGCTCTGGCAGCTGGCCGTTCAGGCTTTTGGCGCGTAGGCCGCTGGCCAATACTTCGCCAAGGAGGGAGCTGGCCGCGAGCTTGCTGGTCACGTCAGGCGACGGCAGGCCGTTGCGCGACACGGCAATCACCTCCTCCACCAGGTTCGCTGGGGCGATCTTGCTCGGTTGAAGGGCCACGAAGCGCTCGATGATGAGCGCCAGGGCGACAATGGAACACGCGATCAGCGGCCAGATCGGCCAGCCAGCCGCCTGAATGATGGAAAGCAATGTAGATCCCCAGGGTCTAGAAAACCGCGGCGCATTATTGCGGATGGGGGTGTTCGCAGGTCAGCAGACCAGCGATGTCGCGGAGAGTCCACCAATTGTGTGGATAACTTTGTGGAGAACCGCCGTTCAGCCTCGCCAACTGCTTGATTTTCCGGCCTTCAGATTGGTTTGATGATTTTTGAGGCATGAATTTCTGCCTTCTTTTCAAAGGGTTGCACGTGAAATCAAGCGGTTCGCAGGTGGCGATGGTGAGTGTGACAGCGATGTGACCGAAGGGGTGGCGTGTGGAAGACATGGACGCAAGTGCCATTGACAGACCGCGGGGTGTCATGGTTTGGCGGGTCTCGGCTTTGGTGTCGGCCGTGGCCCAGCACCTGCAGGCCCGCTTCGGCGCCGTGGCGGTGAGGGGCGAGATCACCGGATTCGCTCGCGCGGCCAGCGGGCATTGCTACTTCACGCTGAAGGACGAGGCGGGGCAGCTGCGCTGCGCCATGTTTCGCCGAGCGGCTGGTTTGCTGGACTTTGACCCTCGAGACGGCGACGCGGTGGAGGTGCGGGGCCGCGTCTCGGTGTTCGAGGGTCGTGGCGAACTGCAGCTGGTGGTGGAAGCGATGCGGCGAGCAGGGCAGGGCAGCTTGTTCGACCGCTTTCTGCAGCTCAAGACCCGGCTGGAAGCGCAAGGCCTGTTTGAAGCGTCGCGCAAACGACCTCTGCCACCGACGCTCCGTGACGTCGCCATCGTCACCTCCCTGCAGGCGGCTGCCCTTCGCGATGTGCTGAGCGTGCTGCGCCGCCGTTCGCCGCATGTGCAGGCGTGGGTGGTGCCCAGCGCCGTGCAAGGCGTAGATGCGCCAGCAGCGTTGGTGGAGGCCCTTGGGGTCGCTGGACGCCTCGCAGTCGAGGCGGTTCTGCTGGTGCGTGGCGGTGGCTCACTGGAGGATCTGTGGGCCTTCAACGACGAAGCTGTCGTGCGAGCGGTCGCCCAGTGCGCGGTACCAGTGGTTTGTGGGGTGGGGCACGAAAGCGACTTCACATTGTGTGACTTCGCTGCAGACGTGCGCGCGGCCACGCCCACTGCGGCGGCGGAGTTGGTATCGCCCGCCACAAGCGAGCTGCTGGCCGGAGTGCAACAGGCGCAGTTGCGCCTCGCCAAAAGCCAGCAGCGCCTGCTGGAGCGGCACGCCCAGCAACTGGATGCGATGCAGTGGCGTCTGCGCACTCCGCAGGCCATCTTTCAGCGTCTGGCCGACCAGTTGAGTCGCCGCCACGAGCGGATGGGCGCGGCACTGGTGCGCACAATGGAGCGCTGGCAAGACGAACTGGATGCATTGGCCCGTCAGCTGACCGTGATCGCGCCGCAGCGGGTGCTTGAGCGGGGTTACGCACTGCTGACCACGCCTGAGGGCGCCCTGGTGCGAAATGCCCGACAACTTCAACCGGGGCAGGTGTTCCTGGCGCAACTGGCGGATGGACAGGTGAGCGCTGTGGTTCGCGAAGGCCGCGTCGCCACGCAGGTCAAGGACTCTTCCTAGAAGCCTCTCTCAAAATTCGAGTGGGTAGCATGGGGAAGATTTCTGGCATTGCGGTG
>CAZRRW010000144.1:0-6619 GCA_964602505.1 uncultured Burkholderiaceae bacterium | reverse complement strand
GGCGCAGCCGAATGTCATGGCGCTGGCGCAGATCCTGGAAGTGCGCCACCAGGGCGACCTCGGCGCGGTAGAGCTCCCAGTTGCTCGTGAAAAAGCCGCCATCCTTGTTGGAATCGCTGTAGCCCAGCATCACTTCCTGCACGGCGGGCTGCCCGGTGGACGAACGCCCACTGCGCTGCACCAGCGCCAGGATGCCTGGCAGACCCAGGAAGGCCCGCATGATCGGCTCGGCCTGCCGCAAGTCGGCGATCGTCTCGAACAGGGGCACGACGATGAGGGCTGCGCGGCTGGTGTCGTCGTTGATCGGGCCGTCCAGCAAGCCGCTTTCCTTCTGCAGCAGCAGCACCTCCAGCAGGTCACTGACGGTCTCGGTGTGGCTGATGATGCAGTGCTGGATGGCCCTGGGGCCGTAGCGTTGCAGGCTGTCTCGGGCAGCGTCGAAGATGGCCAGTTCACCCAGGGTGCGTTCGCTGTAGGCCGCGCCGCGCACCCGCAGACTGCGTGCGTCATTGAGCAGTTGCAGCAGCACTGCCTGCCGGGCCTCCTCGCTCAGGCTGGCATAGGCTGGCTCCACCCGGGCCTTGGCCAGGAGTTCGGCGACCACCCACTCATGCACGTCGGAACTCTGGCGTAGGTCGAGCGTGGCCAGGTGGAAACCAAAGACCTGTACCGCGCGCATCAGCGGCTGCAGCCGCCCCTCCACCAGCGCTGCGCCGTGATGGGTGGCCAGCGAGTCCCGCACGGTTTGGAGGTCGGCCCATAGGGCTAGGGCGTCCGGGTAGGGCGTGCTGGGTGTCAGTGCATGGCGCAGCGCCTCTTCGCCAGCCAGGTGCTGCAGCGTGGCGGCCAGGCGCGCGTACACACCCACCAGCGCTCGCCGGTACGGTTCGTCTGCTCTGTGCGGGCTGCTGTCGCCACTGGCATCGGCAAGGGCAATCAGGGCAGGCGTCGCCCCCACCAGCAGTTGCGACACGCTGAGCTCACCGCCCAAGGCGTGCACCTCGCGCAGGTAGTGCCTCAGGGCGACTTCGGCCTGACGCTTCAACGCCTCCCGCAGCGTGTCGGCGCTGACATTGGGGTTGCCGTCCCGGTCGCCTCCCATCCAGTGGCCCATGCGCAGGAAGTCCGAGCCCTCACCGAGGCGGTGGCCCAGGGCAGCATCCAGTTCGGCGTAGAGCGCGGGCAGTTCGGTGAGGAAGGTGCTGGCGTAGTAGCTCAGGGCGTTGTCGATCTCGTCCACCACAGCCAGTCTGGTCGGGCGCAGCATGCGGGTCTGCCACAACTGGGTCACCCTGGCGCGCAACGCCCTGTCGTTGGCGGCCCGCTCTGCGGTGGTGGCAGCGCGTTCGCGCTGGGCCAGCAGGTCGGCCACGGCGCGTTCAGCGTCGAGGATGCTTTTGCGCTGGACCTCGGTGGGATGCGCGGTGAGGACCGGCGCGACATGTGCCTGCGCCAAGGTGCGTCGCAGCGTTGCCGAGCTCACGCCAGCGGCCTTGAGTTTGCTGAGGGTGCGCTCCAGGCTGCCAGGGGCCACCTCGCCCCGACGCGCATGCTCGTGGCGGCGGCGCAAGACCTGCTGGTCCTCTGCCAGGTTGGCGAGGTGGGAGAAGTAGCTGAACGCCCGGATGACCGAGGTGGCCTGCTCGTCATCCAGCCCCGCCAGCAGGCGGTTCAGGCTGCGCTGGGCCGCGCCTGGGCCTGGCTTGCCAGGCGCCTTGGCTTCCCGACGGCAGGCCACGCTGAGCTGGCGGATGCGCTCGATCCGCTGGAATGCAGCAGCGCCCTCCTGCTCGCGGATGACCTCGCCAAGGATGCGGCCGAGCAGGCGGATGTCATCACGCAGAGCCCGGTCGGGCTGGCGGGTGCGGCGGTGGGCGGAGTCGGATGGGGGTGTGCGGTGGGCTAGCATCGTCGCCGGGAACCAGAAACCAGAGAACGCAGAGGATGGAGATCAGATGAGTACAGGCCCCCAGTCAGACGCCGCGGATGCCACACGGACAACCCAGGCGCCCTTGGTGATTGCCACGCGTGAGAGCCCCTTGGCATTGTGGCAGGCGGAACATGTGAAGGCGCGCCTGGAGGCCGAGCAGGGGCGGCTTGTGGAACTGCTGGGCATGACCACGCGTGGCGACCAGATCCTCGACCGCAGCCTGTCCAAGGTGGGCGGCAAGGGCCTGTTTGTCAAGGAGTTGGAGGTGGCCCTGGAGGAGGGGCGGGCGCACCTGGCGGTGCATTCGCTCAAGGATGTGCCGATGGACCTGCCAGAGGGGTTTGCGCTGGCCTGTGTGATGGAACGCGAGGACCCGCGGGACGCCCTGGTCTCCAACCGGTTCCGTTCGCTGGCCGAGCTGCCACAGGGCGCCAAGGTGGGCACGTCCAGCCTGCGCCGGGTGCTGCAACTGCGGGCATTGCGTCCAGATCTTCAGATTGAACCGCTGCGCGGCAACCTGGGCACGCGTCTGCGAAAGCTGGACGAAGGCGGTTTCGACGCCATCATCCTGGCGGCGGCTGGGCTGGTGCGTCTGGGCATGGCCTCTCGCATTGCAGCGCACATCGAGCGGGACGCCATGCTGCCTGCTGCAGGCCAGGGGGCCATGGCCATCGAGATACGGGCTGACGTGGCTGATCTGCAGCGGTCTCTTGAGGCGCTGAACCATATGCCCACACGGCTGGCCGTGGAGGCTGAACGGGCGGTCTCTCGTGCGCTGGGGGGCAGCTGCAGCGTGCCGCTGGCCGCGCATGCCACTTGGCTGGGTGGGCGGCTGAGCCTTCGCGCGCTGGTTGGCGACCCGCAGGCCGAGCGCCCCGTGGTGTTGCACGCTGCGGCTGATGCGGCTGCGCCAGACATCGCCGCCGCCCGTTCGCTGGGGCAGCAGGTGGCCGATGATCTGCGTGGGCAGGGGGCACCGGCCATTCTGGACGCCCTGGCTCATTGAGCCGGCGATGGCCGTACCTGGCTTGAGACGGCAACCGCCGATCATCGTCACCCGGCCGCAGCCCCAGGCTGACGAATGGGTGGCGCGCCTGCAGGCCGCTGGCGTGCCTGCGTTGGCCTGCCCCTTGCTGGAGACCGTGGGCCTGTCTGGGGCCGGCCCGGAAGCATTGTCCGGCCGGGCACAGGGGGCTGGGGTGGATATCGCGGTCTGGATGTTCGTGAGTCCGGCGGCTGTGCGGTTCGGTCTGCCGCAGCTGCTGCGGGGGAGGCCGTGGCCAGAGGCGCTGCCGCAGACGCTGGCGGCGGCCACTGGCCCGGGTACCGCAGCCGCGCTGCGCGCCGCCGGTGTGCCAGACAGGCAACTGGTTCAACCGCCAGATGACGCCCCGCAGTTTGACTCGGAAGCGCTGTGGGCCGTGCTGGCGCCCCTGCGGGATTGGCAAGGCGTACGGGTAGGCATTGTTCGTGGCCAGAGC
The DNA here is from genome assembly GCA_964602505.1 of uncultured Burkholderiaceae bacterium. Classification (GTDB taxonomy): domain Bacteria; phylum Pseudomonadota; class Gammaproteobacteria; order Burkholderiales; family Burkholderiaceae_C; genus CAZRRW01. The sequence continues at coordinate 3,208 of CAZRRW010000144.1, read as the reverse complement.
GCCGGGCTCGGCGCTTTCGGAAAGGACAGCGGGAGCGAGCCCGGTGTGGGCCGAGCCTGGCTGGCGGATCAGTGGCGCGCGGCTGGAGCCAAGGTGCAGGAATGGGTGGCCTACGTGCGACGCGCCCCGTTAGCGGATCCCGAACGTCAGGCCTTGTTCGATCGGGCAGGGGCCGAGCCCTGGCTGTTCGTCTGGCTTGCCAGTAGCGCCGAGGCGCTGGGTCATTGGCCCGACGCGGTGGACGTGCGTCGTCAAGTGGTGCTGGCCACCCATCCAGCAATCGCCGAGGTCTGTACCCATATGGGTTTTGGACGGGTACTCACCTGCAAGCCAGATGTGCAGGCCGTGGCCACCGCATGGGCTGACTGGGTGGCTACACTCGATTGAGCATGCCTGAGATCACGCCACCGTTGTCTGCCGCATCGAGCCCGTCTGGGGTGGAAGACGCTGTCGCCAGGCCGTCTGAGCCGGTGACCAACATGCCACGCCTTTGGAAGGTGCTGGTATGGCTCAGCTTGGCGGTTGCCGTGCTGAGCGCGGCGGCGGCCTTGCTGGCCTGGCAACGTCTGGACGCCATGGCGCAGGAACTCGCGCGCCGCACCCAGGACAACCAGGCCCAGACCACCGAGGCGCGGGCCATGGCCAAGCAAGCCAGCGATCTCAGCCGCGAGCTGGCTGGCAAGGTCACCCTCACAGAGGCCAAGCTCAGCGAGCTGCTGGCCCAACGCAGCCAGCTGGACGCGTTGATGGCCGCCCTGTCCCGCTCGCGCGATGAGAACCTCGTTGCGGATCTGGATGCCGCGCTCAGGCTCGCGGCCCAGCAGACCCAGGCTACGGGCTCTGCCGAGCCGCTGATCGCCGCGCTCAGGGCAGCGGATGAACGTCTGCAGCGCGCCGATGCACCCCGGCTGGCTGGGGTGCGCCGCGCTGTGCTGCGTGACCTGGAGCGCGCTCGCGCCACCAGCGTGATTGATATGCCTGGCCTGTCGGTCAAGCTCGACGAGGCCAGCCGTGCCATTGACGATCTGCCGCTGGTGGTGAGTCCGCCGAGTTTCGGCTCGTCGGGGTCGGCGGCTCCAGACATGAAGCCGGCCGTTCCTCCAGGGGGCGCATCCGCGCCACAGGCGCCGTCTGGATGGTGGGCGTCGTGGAAGGCGCGCTGGGCCGAAGCGACGCAGCGGGCCACCAAGACGGCAGCCGACGAGGCGCGCGGCCTGCTGCGCATCTCCAGGATTGACCGCCCCGAGGCCATGCTGCTGGCCCCTGAACAGGCTGTGTATGTGCGCGAGAACGTCAAGCTCAAGCTGCTGAATGCCCGCATCGCGCTGCTGACGCGCCAGTTTGAGCCGATGCGTGCCGACTTGGCGGGGGCACAGCAGGCCTTGGAGCGCTACTTCGATCCCCGCTCGCGCCGCGTGCAGATGCTGTTGCAACAGCTGCGCCAGGTGCCCCAGCAACTCAGCAGCCTGAGCCTGCCCCGCCCCGACGAGTCCTTGTCGGCTCTGGCGGCGGTGGCGCCGCGCTAGGCAATCAAGGTCGAGCCATGCGAGCCGTGGTGTGGCTGGTGGTGCTGTTTGCTGCAGCGACGGCCTTGGCCCTGTTCATGGGGGGCAACGATGCCGTGGTCACCCTGTTCTGGTCGCCATGGCGCATCGATGTGTCGCTCAACGTGTTCATCCTGGGACTCATCGTTCTGGGCGTGGCCTTGTATGTGCTGCTGCGTGGGCTGGATGCCCTGCTGAGTCTGCCCGAGCGCGCCAGGCTGTGGCGCGCGCAGCGCCGCGATCTGCAAGCCAATACCCTGCTGCAGGAGGCCGTGTTCGAGGTGGTGGCCGGACGCTACAGCCGTGCCCAGAAGGCGGCCGCTTCGGCTGTGCTCACACTGCGCAGTGGCGATACCCCCACTGCCCAGAAGCTGCTTGAACCCTTGGCCTGGCTGGTCAAGGCTGAGAGCGCACACCGGTTGCAGGATCGCACTGGGCGCGACGAGGCGGTGGCCGAGGCCCGCGCTGCGGCGCAGCGCCAACGCCAGCGGGCCTTTGACGAAGCGGCCGATTTGCGGGCTGCAGCATGGAGCCTGGACGACCGGCAGGCCGAGGACACCTTGCGCAGGCTGGACGCCTTGCCGCCCGGTGTGGCGCGCCGTACGGTGGCCCTTCGACTGCGGCTGAAGGCGGCGCGGCTGGCGGGAGAACCGGCACAGGCCCTTCATACGGCCCGCCTGCTCAACAAGCACCATGGGTTTGGGGTTCGGCCAGGGTCAAGCGCCACGGCCTCAGACAGTTCGGGCGGCACCGCCCTGTTGCGTCGCCTGGCGCAGGATCACCTGAGCCAGGCTCGCGATGCACCTCAATTGGCGCGGCTCTGGCAGGGCCTTGAGCCCGCCGAGCGTCGGGACCCTCATGTGGCTGCCCACGCAGCCCAGCGGTGGGTGGCTCTGGGCGATCCGTCCGCGGCACGAACCTGCCTGCTCGGCCTGTGGCCGCAGGTGTTGGGCCCGCAGGCGGCTCCGCCTTCGCGGGCCATGGCCACGGATGAAAGCGGCCTCGACGCCGTGCAGGCACGCCAGGCCTTCCTTCGCGCTCTGGTGGGCGCGCGAGAAGGGCTGGAGCCGCACTGGCTGGCTCGCCTGGAATCGGCTGCCCAAGCGCACCCGCGAGAGGCCTCGCCCGCATGGGCGGCCGGCATGGCGTTCCACGCCGCGGGGTTGTGGGGCAAGGCGCGGCAGATGCTTCAGCAGGCCTTGCGGCCGGTGCCTAGCGCCGCTGGCGGTGCCCTGATTGCATCCGAGGCGGCCTTGGCATGGCTGGCCCTGGGTGAGATGGCGCAACGCGACGGCGACAGCGCGTCCGCACTGGCTGCTTATCAGCAGGCGGCCGCCTTGGCCGCCGGCATCGGGCTGGCTGACGGACGTCTCTGAGCCAGCGTCAGCACAACGGGGCAGCCGTCAGGCGTCGAACGGCAGGCGGGTCGCTCCAAGGTCCTTGCGAGTCTCCACCAGCACCAGTGGCCCGTCGTCCGTCACCACCAGCGGCTTGCGTTGCCGGGGCACATGCACCGGTTTCGGCATGTTGCGGATGGCGTCCAGTGCGGCGGCCACCTTGACGTCGTCGGACTGCACCCACTGAAGCCCGGCGGCACGGACCATCTCTTCCAGATCGCCCATGGGCAGCTCCCGATGAACCAAAAGGGAGCTGTCCAGTACTCA
>CAZRRW010000143.1:0-6641 GCA_964602505.1 uncultured Burkholderiaceae bacterium | reverse complement strand
AGGCAGCCGGTAGAACACCCACATCGGTTCGTAGAACAGGCTGCCCAGTGACTCCAGGGTCACGTCGGTGGCGTCTTCGTCAATGGCGCGCAGCTTCTCGCTGGAGCCACCCTGCACGAAGGCCAGGTCCACGCCCGAGCGCCTGTCGTTCAGCAAGCCCAGGTTCTGGGCCGAGCCCTCGGTGGTGCGCAACTCAACCGTGATGCCAAACTTCTTCAACTGGTCGGCGTAGCGTTTGCCGAAGGCCGCATAGGCGCCGTTCTCTGGCCCGGTGGCCAGAACCACGGTCTTGGGCGGCGTGGGCTGTAGCCACCAGTAAGCCAGCGCCAGCAAGGCAATGGCCAGCGCCACAAAGGGCCCTGTGGTAAGCAGCAGGTCACGCAGTGACAGAAGAGAGCGGCGAAGCAGGGCGGGCATGCAATGACTTTACGCGCTCGGCGCAGCGCTGGCCAGCAGGCTTTGCTGCGGCGTCATCATCCCAAAGCCCGCAATGCCCCACAGCATGAAGGCCGCCACGGTGAGCCACCAATGGCCTGCCGTCAGCGGCACCAGGCTCATCATCACAAACAACAGCCAGATCTGTAGACGCAGCGTGGGTTTGGGGCCAAAGCGGTGTGCTGCCCAGCCCGCGCTCAGGGTGCCCGCCACGCCGGCCAGCCCAAACAAGGCCAGGGTGACGGACAGCCAGGTCGAGCTCATGGGGTTGAGCGCCTGAAACACCGGGCCTGCGTAGCTGAACACGCAGAAGATGGCCACAAAGTACAGCAGCGTGCTGCCCAGGGTCTGCACCACCACCGCCTGGCGCAGGGCGGGGGCCAGGCCACTGAAGCTGACCCCCGGCGCGTTCACCTGCGCGGGCACCAGCCGCCACAGTGCCAGCAGGGCCAGCACACACCCGCCACTCACCAGCCACACAGGCGCGTGCCAGCCAAAGCGGAAGCCCAGCCAGGCGCCCGGGGGCAGGCCAATCACATAGCTCAGGCTCATGCCCAGAAAGGTGGCCGACAGGGCCCGCCCACGCTGCGCCGGGGGCACCAGGGCCACGGCCAGGCCGGCCGCCAGTGGCGTGAAGCTGGCCCCAGCGCCCATGACCACCCGGCCCACCAGCACTCAGGCCATGTGGTCGGCCAGGGCCACCACGGTGTTGCCCAGCGCAAACAACGACAAGGCCACCAGCAGCGCGGTCTTGCGGCGCAGGCGCCCGGTGAGCAGCAACAAGGCGGGGGCCAGCAGGGCGGTGGCGAAGGCGTAGGCGGTGATGGACTGCCCCGCCGTGGCCACGCTCACCCCCAGCGTGGCCGACATGGGGCAAGGATGCCGCTAAGCGCAAAGGCGCCGGTGCCAATCACCAGGTTGCATAGAGCCAGCAGGAGCAGTAGCGGGGGCAGGGGGGCCAGCGGGGCTGGTGAGGAAGACGGTGTGGCGTTCGACAAGGCTTTCGTTTGTAGCAAACTGCCAGAAAACCACGAAACGGAGACGACATGACCGCCGCGCATCCAGCCCCCGCCGAGCGCCCCCACTTCAAGTTCTGGCCCAAGCGGGTGCCCCGCGCGGTGGTGGTGCCCGAGACGACCTTGTGGGACAACCTAGAGGTGTCGGCCCGGCGCTACCCGCACAAGGCCGCCTTTGTGTTCATGGGCCGCGAAGTGAGCTTTGCCGAGCTGCTGCGCGACTGCCTGGCCTTGGCGGGCTGGCTGCAGCAGGTGGCGGGCGTGAAGCGGGGCGACCGCGTGGTGCTGATGGCGCAGAACTCGCTGCAGTTTGCGGTGGGCTACTACGCCACCCTGCGCTGTGCCGCCGCTGTGGTGCCGGTGAACCCCATGAACAAGGCGGCCGAACTGGGCCACTACATCACCGACCCGCAGGCCACTGTGGCCATATGCGCGGCAGACCTGGCGCCCGAGCTGCTGGCCGCCAACGCCAGCTTGCCGCAGGGCGACCGCCTGAAGCACCTGGTGGCGGGTTGCTACGCCGACTACGCCGGCGCCGACGAGGTGCCCGCCGCCTGGGCGAGCTGGTTCCATGCCGACGTGGCCGCAGGGCCGCATGAATCAGGGGCCACGGTGACGAACTGGCGCGACGCTCTTGCCCAGAGCCGCAGCCCTGCCGCGTTTGAGGGCCAGGCCGACGACATGGCGGTGCTGCCCTACACCAGCGGCACCACGGGGCTGCCCAAAGGCTGCATCCACACCCACAAGACCATGGCCCACAACAGCATTGGCGGCAGTGTGTGGAGCAATGCCAGCGCCAGCCAGGTGAGCCTGGCAGTGGTGCCCATGTTCCACATCACCGGCATGCAATATGGCCTGCACGCGCCCATCTGGCTGGGGGCAACCGCCGTCATCCTGCCCCGGTGGGACCGCGAGCTGGCAGGCCGCACCATTGGGCGCTACCGCGTCAGCAGCTGGACCATGATCCCCACCATGATCATTGACCTGCTGGCCAGCCCCAACGCCGCCAGCTTTGACCTGAGCAGCCTGCAGTACATCGGCGGGGGCGGGGCGGCCATGCCCGCTGCCGTGGCCGAAAAGTTGTTTGACCAATATGGCCTGCGCTTCAGCGAAGGCTATGGCTTGACCGAGACCGCCGCGCCCAGCCACAGCAACCCGCCCGACGCGCCCAAGCTGCAGTGCCTGGGCATCCCCTACGTGGGCACCGACGCGCGGGTGGTCAACCCCGACACCCTGCAAGAAGTGCCCGTGGGCGAGACGGGCGAGATCATCATGCGCGGGCCGCAGAACTTCAAAGGCTATTGGCGCAACCCCGAGGCCACCCAAGCCGCCTTTGTGCAGTTTGAGGGCGAAACCTTCTTTCGCAGTGGCGACCTGGGCCGCATGGACGAAGACGGCTACTTCTTCATCACCGACCGCTTGAAGCGCATGATCAACGCCAGCGGCTTCAAGGTGTGGCCCGCCGAGGTGGAGGCCCTGCTGTTCCGCCACCCAGCCATTCAAGAGGCCTGCATCATTGCCACGCAAGACGCGTATCGCGGTGAATCGGTGAAGGCCTGCGTGGTGCTGAAGGCCGGGGCTGCGGCGACGGCCGACGAGATCATGGCCTGGTGCCGCGAGAACATGGCCGCCTACAAAGTGCCGCGCTCGGTGGCCTTTCTGGACGCGCTGCCCAAGAGCGGCTCAGGCAAGGTGATGTGGCGGTTGTTGCAGGAGAAGGAGAGGGCGGGATGAAGGAGTATGTAAGGGGGTTGAAGTAATGGGCGAGTCGTCCCATATCTCCTGCATCCTGTCGGAGGTTGTATGCACAAAGTTCGAATCACTCATCGCGCAAATGGGCAGTCTTTCGAGAGCGGGCGGATCACTCTTGGAGCGGCTGGGTATCCCGTAGCTGCGTCAGACTACTTTGCTGAGGCTTGGGAGGCTGCCGTCGACGACGGTCTCGTTGAAGCAGATCGCCAAGCTGACTACAAGTTCGAACTTCTGCCTGCCGATGCCGCATCAACTTAAGGTGTAGTCCTGTGATGGCCTACCCAAGCCCAGGTTTTGCTGGTCACCCCAAGGGTTGATGACGTTCAGGCCCACTGCTTCAAACGGGCTGGTGTCGCGGGTGGCCACGCTGAAGCCGTTGGCTGAAGCAATGGCTGCGATGTAGCCATCCGCCAGCGGAAGCGCGCGCCCCTTTTTGCGGGCCATCGCCGCCAATCTGGCGAAATGGATGGCGGCTTTGGCGTCGAAGCCAAGCACTCGCCCGGCAAACAGCGGCATCAGGCCGTCCACAGCGTCTTGCAAACGGTCGCGTCGTTTGCCTGCCGGCAAGGCGGCTACGCCAAAACCCAATTCGGCCACGGTGATGCTGGTGAGATAAAGGCTTTCGGCCACCTGTGCGTTGAGCCAGGCTCGGGCCACTGGGTCGGGCTTCAGCCGGGTCGTCTCAGACACGACATTGGTGTCAAGGATGATCATCCCAGCTTCATGGGCTCAGCCAGGGTTTTGTCGCGGTGCGCGGTGAGTGCATCGACATCGGCTTGGGTCAGCTTGGCGCTGCGCCCCAGTGCGGCCAAGGCGTCCCCCAGCAGCAGGCGCTCTTTGGGTTTGACAGCGGCTTCCAGAATGTGGCGAACCTCTGCCTCGGTGCTGCGCCCATGGCGGCTGGCGCGCACCTTCAGGGCGCGATGCACCTCGTCTGGCAGGTTGCGAACAGTCAGCATGGACATCGGCTTCTCCGTCGGTGGCGCAATGCATGCATTTTACGAAAATGACGGCATTCTTCAGAACTCACTGCTGGGAGCAAGCTGAAGTGGCCTGATCAATCTGCCAAACGCAAAATGGTTGCTCAATGACCAAACCCCGCCAAGCCTCCCGCCTCACCGCCCACCCCGAAGGCGACTTTGTCGTCTTCCTCATCGGCATGCGCATCAACAAGCCCTGGCTGGTGCACAAGTGGCTGCCGGTGGTGCGGGCCATGGGGCAAATGCTTCCCGAGCTGTACCGCCAGCCCGAGCTGGGCTTGCTGAGCCACGAGACGTGGGTGGGGCGCACCATCATCCTGGTGCAGTACTGGCGCAGCATGGACACGCTGATGGCCTATGCCAAGTCGCGCACTGGGGCGCACCTGCCCGCCTGGCAGCGCTTCAACCAGGCGGTGGGCACCGACGGCTCGGTGGGCATTTGGCACGAGACCTACCAGGTGCACCCCGGCGGGTTTGAGAACGTCTACGTGAACATGCCATGCCGCCCTTTGGCCTGGGCAAGGTGGGGCCGCTGGTGGAAGCGCGTGGCGGCCTGCAAAGCGCCGCCGGGCGGCTGGGCGCTGGCGCGGCGGTGGGGCAGAGTGGCCAGATTAATTAATTTTATTTTGTAAAATGCGATTTAAATTTCTAATAGATTCCAAAAGTGAATAAAGTACACCTGCCAAAACTGGCCGGAAAACATGAACCCTTTAGCATTTTTCGGCCGTTTTCTGTGGTCTTGCATGTCACGCCAATGATGTTGAGGCGCCCCGCATGACGCCCGCCGAGCCGCACCCGCTGTTGACCCTGCTGCGCAGCCAGCCAGTGGGTGCCTTGGGCACGGTGCATCAGGGCGAGCCTTTTGTGTCGATGGTGCCCTTCGTCTGGGTGCCTGGGCCCGCGGTGCTGGCCATCCATGTGAGCCAGTTGGCCCAGCATACCCGCCACATGCTGGCGCACCCGACGGTGAGCCTGATGGTGGTGGCGCCGCTGGCGCCTGGCGCGTCGGCCCTGGCGCTGCCGCGTGTCAGCCTGCGGTGCCAGGCCGCGCCTTGTGTGGCGGGGGCGCCTGCCTACGCGGCGGCCCGTGCGGCCTATGTGGTGCGCTTTCCCGACAGTGAAGACCTGTTTGGCTTTGCCGACTTTTCGCTGTTCACCCTGGTGCCACAGCAGGCTCGCTGGGTGGGCGGCTTTGCCCAGGCCCGCACCCTGCAGCCGCCCGAGCTGGCGCAGGCCTTGGCCGAAGGCGCGGCGTAACCATTCGCCACCCTGTGGCGACTTGACCCTGACAGACCCGCCCAGGCAGCCGCCCGCGGGTTGTCGCAGGTCCCAACCAACCCAGGGAGCCCACCCGTGCCCAACGCCTTGCTGCCTCGCCACCCCGTGCCTGCCCTGAACGTGCCCCTGGTGGGCGGCGGGCGCTTTGTGCTTGGGGCCAACCCCGGCGAGCGCTTTGACCTGATCGTGTTCTACCGGGGGCTGCACTGCCCCATCTGCGCGAAATACCTGTTGGAGCTGGAACGCCTGGCGCCTGAGTTTGCGGCGCGCGGTGTGCAGGTGGTGGCTGTCAGCAGCGACGACGAACAACGCGGCCAGGCCATGAGCGAGAAGGTGAAAGCCGTGGGCACCCGGTTTGCCTATGGGCTGGGCCTGCGCGCTGCCCGCCAATGGGGGGCTGTACATCAGCGCCTCGCGGGGCACCACCTCCATTGGCATTGAAGAGCCCGCCTTGTTCAGCGAGCCTGGGGTCTTCATCGTGCGGCCCGACGGCACCTTGTACTACGGCGCGGTGCAGACCATGCCGTTTGCGCGGCCGTCGTTTCAAGACCTGCTGGCCGCGATTGACTTTGCCATCGCCAAGGACTACCCGGCGCGTGGCGAGTTCACTGGCGAGGTGTGAGGTGGCCCCGTCTGTCCCCCTGGCTGTCCCCATCCACCGGCGGTGCCTGTTGACGCTGGCCGTCAGCCATGTGGGCGTGGCCGCCGGTGGCTTTGCGGCGGGGGTGTACGCGCTGCCCATCCTGGTGGCACCGCCCGCGCCCAGCCTGGCCGACGTGCAGGCCGCCACCGCTGGCGCCAGCTTTACCGGCCAGTTCCGCCGTAACCTGACCGACAGCGACGTGCTGCACTGGGGCGAGGGCACGGTGCATGTGAGTGAGCGTGCCGTCTCGCTGGCAGGGCGGCTGGCCCCCGGGCCTGACTACAAGCTCTACCTGTCGCCCGCCTTCGTGGAGACCGAGGCCGATTTCAAGCGCCTGAAGCCCCGCATGGTGCAGGTGGGCAGCGTGAAGACCTTCCACAACTTTGTGGTGCCAGTGCCCAACGGGGTGGACGTGTCGCAGTTCCGCGCCGTCATCATCTGGTGCGAACGCTTCAGCGAGTTCATCACCGCTGCCGCGTATCGGTGACGAGTCCTCTGCGGCTTGGGTGAACAATCACCCGTGCAGCGGCGGGGGCC
>CAZRRW010000142.1:0-6655 GCA_964602505.1 uncultured Burkholderiaceae bacterium | reverse complement strand
GCACATCTTCTGGTTCTTCGGCCACCCCGAGGTCTACATCATGATCCTGCCGGCGTTTGGCATCGTCTCGGCCATCGTCCCGGCCTTCGCCCGCAAGCCCCTGTTCGGCTACACCTCCATGGTGTACGCCACGGCGTCGATCGCCATCCTGTCGTTCATCGTGTGGGCCCACCACATGTTCACCACCGGCATGCCGGTGACCGGCCAGCTGTTCTTCATGTACGCGACCATGCTGATCGCCGTGCCCACAGGCGTGAAGATCTTCAACTGGATCGCCACGATGTGGCGCGGCTCCATGACCTTCGAGACGCCCATGCTGTTTGCGGTGGGCTTCATCTTCGTGTTCACCATGGGGGGCTTCACCGGGCTCATCCTCTCGATGGCCCCGGTTGACATCCAGCTGCAGGACACCTACTACGTGGTGGCGCACTTCCACTACGTGCTGGTGGCTGGCTCGCTGTACGCCCTGTTTGCGGGGGTGTACTACTGGATGCCCAAGTGGACGGGTGTGATGTATTCCGAGACGCGCGGCAAGATCCACTTCTGGGGCTCGCTGATCTTCTTCAACATCGCCTTCTTCCCCATGCACTTCCTGGGGCTGGCCGGCATGCCGCGCCGCTATGCCGACTACCCCATGCAGTTTGCCGACTTCAACTTCATTGCCTCGCTGGGTGCCTTCGGCTTTGGCTTCATGCAGGTCTACTTCTTCCTGGCCGTGGTGCTGCCCTGCATGCGCGGCAAGGGCGAGCCCGCCCCGCAGAAGCCCTGGGAAGGTGCTGAAGGCCTGGAGTGGGAAGTGCCGTCCCCCGCACCCTTCCACACCTTCGAAACCCCGCCCAAGCTCAACCCGGCTGCCACCCGCCTGGCCTGAGCCTGTTTGCCGCCCACTGGTTTGACATGAGCCCCGAGCAGAAACGCCAGAACCTCAAGACCGCGCTGATCCTGGCGTCGGTGGCGGCGGCGTTTGGCCTGGGCTTCATGGCCAAGATGACCTTCCTGGGGGGCTGAGCGGTGTCGCAGGTGGCGTTTCAGCGCGACAACTGGCGCATGCTGGGCAAGCTGGCCGTCATCGCGGTGGCCATGTTTGGCTTCGGCTATGCGCTCGTGCCCATCTACCGCCACATCTGCGAGGCCCTGGGCATCAACGTCATTGCCGTGGGCGAGCAGCGCAACGCCGCCTTTGGCAAGAGCGCCAACACCCAGGTCGACACCTCGCGCACCATCACGGTGGAGTTCGACGCCAATGCCCGCGGCCCCTGGGATTTCAAGCCCGCGCAGCGCTCCATCCAGGTGCACCCTGGCGAACTCGCGACGGTGATGTACGAGTTCAGGAACGTTCAGAACCGGGTGATGGCTGCGCAGGCCATTCCGAGTTACGCACCCAAGCAGTCGGGCAGCCACTTCAACAAGCTCGAGTGCTTCTGCTTCAACCAGTACACCCTTCAGCCTGGTGAATCGAAGGCCTGGCCAGTGGCCTTTGTGATCGACCCGAAGCTGCCCAAGGACGTGACCACCATCACCCTGAGCTACACCTTCTTCGAAGTGGGTGGCAAGGTGCCCGCTGCCCCTGCAGGTGGTCTCAAGCCGGTGCCTGCGGTGCTCACCCCTGAGGGCAGCGCCCCTGCGGCGAAGGAACTCCGCTCATGAGCGGCATGGCCTCGTTCGGGCGCAGTCTCAAGGCGGTGGCCTGGTCGTTTTTTGGCGTTCGCAAGTCGGCCGACTACGAGCGCGATGTGGAAACCCTCAACCCGGTACACGTCGTCGTGGCCGGGGTGGTGGGAGCGCTGGTGTTCATTGGCACCCTGATGCTTGTCGTCAAGTGGTTGGTGGCCACCAGCTGAACCGATTGAGAAAGAAAGAGGAGCGTGTCCGTGTCTGCCGCATCAACTGGAACACCGTACTACTACGTCCCCCATCCGTCACGCCATCCGGTGTTGGCCAGTGCGGGCCTGCTGGCCATGGCCCTGGGCGCTGGCACCTGGATCAACGACGTGTCGGCGGGCAAGTATCTGCTGCTGGGCGGCCTGGTGTGGCTGTTGTTCGTGCTGTACCAGTGGTTTGGCGAGTCGATCCACGAGAGCGAGACCGGCCGGTACGGCGCCCGCATCGACCTGTCGTTCCGCTGGTCGATGAGCTGGTTCATCTTCTCCGAGGTCATGTTCTTCGGCGCCTTCTTCGGCGCGCTCTACTTCGCCCGGGTGCACACCCTGCCGATGCTGGGCAACCTCGACCACAACCTCATCTGGCCCGACTTCAAGGCCGTGTGGCCCAGCCAAGAGGCAGGTGCCACCGCGTCGCCCGGCGCCATCGTCGAGCCTTTCGCCATCATTGGCCCCTGGCCTTTGCCCACCATCAACACCCTGCTGCTGCTGACCTCGGGCGTCACCCTCACCCTGGCGCACCACGCCCTGCGTGAGAACCACCGCGCCACCTGCATCAAGTGGATGTGGGCCACCATCGCGCTGGGCGTCGTGTTCCTGTTTGTGCAGGGCTACGAGTACTTGCATGCCTACCGCGACCTGAACCTCAAGCTGTCCTCGGGCATCTTCGGTTCCACCTTCTTCATGCTCACTGGCTTCCACGGCTTCCATGTGTTCATGGGTGCGTTGATGCTCACCGTCATCACCCTGCGCCTGCAAAAGGGCCACTTCACTGCCGACAAGCACTTCGGTTTTGAAGGCGCAGCATGGTACTGGCACTTCGTGGACGTGGTGTGGCTGGGCCTCTACATCCTGGTCTACTGGATCTGAGCGCTGGATTGACGGCGTCCTGAAGAAAAACGCCGCGTCGACGCGGCGTTTTTTGTTGGACGGCAGGGCAGGGGCCGACGGCGTGGTCGGCCTGGGTCAACGCCCCACAGGCAGGCCGGTGGGCTGGATCCAACCCAGGCCATACGCGGTCCAGATGCAGGCGAACAGGGCGACCGAAAAGGCCACCCGCAGGGCCAAGGCCTTGACCATGTTGCTGGACTTGGGCCGTCCGCCCTGGCCGTCACGCATCATGAACACCAAGGCCGAGGCCAGGCTGCCCAGAATCAGGACGAATGCAATGACGATCAACCACTTCATGGGAACGCGGTGCGCTTGAGCGCCTCCGAGAGTTCATGCCAGCCGACATTGTCTCCCCAGCTTCCGAGCCACGTGCGCGCGCGCGTCACGCCTGGCTGCCCTGGTTGGGCTTGCTGGTGGTGGTGGCCGTCACCTGGTCGCTCGGGGTCTGGCAGTTCGGGCGCGCACAGCAGAAGATCGCCCTGCAGGCCGAGCGCGAACGGCAGATGGCCCTGCCGCCGCTGGTGCTGGGCCCCGGCACGCCCCCTGAGGCGCAAGACGCGCAGCGCCTGGCCGTGGTCAGGGGTGAATGGGTGCCGCAGGCCAGCGTCTTCCTCGAGAACCGCCAGCACAAGGGCCAGCCCGGCTTCTGGCTGGTGACGCCGCTGCGAGTCTCGGCCCAGTCACCGCAGGCCGATCTGCTGGTGGTGCGCGGCTGGGCACCGCGCGACCTGCGCGAACGCACCCTCGTGCCCCAGGTGCCCACCCCGCCCGGCCCGGTGCAGCTGCAGGGCCGCCTGGGCCCGCCGCCCGCAGCCTTGTCGGCCTTGGGCAGCGGCATTGTGGAGACCGGCGCGGTGCGGCTGAACCTGGACGTCGCCGCCTACGCGCAGCAGTTTCAGCTGCGGCCTTGGCCCTTGGTCTTGTGGCAGACCGAAGGCGCTGCCACTGCCCGCGCCGTGCAGACCGAAGGCGCTGCCACTGCCCGCGCCGTGCGAGCCGATGGCCTGGTGCGCGACTGGCCACTGCCCGCGGTCAAGGTGGACATGCACTATGGCTACGCCGCGCAGTGGTTCGGCATTGGCCTGGCCGCGATCGGCCTGATGCTCTGGCACCGACACAAACGCAAGCTCCTACTTCCATGACACCCAGTACCCCTTCGTCTTCGCCCGCCGTCCCCGCACCTGGGCCCAACCCCACCCAGCCGCCCAAGCGCAGGCTGGGCATGCTGTGGCTGGTGGTGGCCGTGTGTGCCGCGCCCATCATCGCGTCCTACTTCATGTACTACGTGGTGCGCCCCGAGGGTCGCACCAACTACGGCCAGCTCATCAACCCCAGCCTGGCCATGCCGACGATGGTGACGGTAAGCCTGGACGGCAAGACCAGTGACCTCGCCCAACTGAAAGACCAGTGGCTGCTGGTCAGTGTGGCCGGTGGCGCCTGCGGCCCGGCCTGCGAACGCCATCTCTATCTGCAGCGCCAGATGCGCGAGGCCCTGGGCCGCGACAAGGAACGGCTCGACTGGGTGTGGCTCATCCCCGACGACGCGCCCGTGCCCGCCGCGCTCACCCCCGCCTTGCAGGGCGCTCGCGACACGGTGCACGTGCTGCGGGTGCGCGAGGCGGCGCTGGCGGGCTGGCTCAAGCCGGCCGACGGCGGCAGGCTGGCCGACCACCTGTACGTGGTGGACCCGATGGGCCAGTGGATGATGCGTTTCCCCAAGGACGCCGACCCCAAGAAGATGCAGAAAGACCTGAACAAGCTGATGCGCGCGTCCGCCTTCTGGGACAAGCCCGGGCGCTGAGCTGAACGCACCGACGCGACCCCAAGCCCCATGGACCACCACAGCCTCTACGACCTCACACCCATCGCCCGGGTGGCCTTGCTGGGCATCGTCATTGCCCTGGGCCCTTTGGCCTGGGTGTGGCTGCGCAACCGTCAAGCCTCGCCCGCCCAGCGCTTGCGGGTGCTCACCTTCGTCACGCTGTTCCTCACCTTCGACCTCATCCTGTTCGGGGCCTTCACCCGGCTCACCGACTCGGGCCTCGGCTGCCCCGACTGGCCGGGCTGCTACGGCGCGGCCAGCCCGGTGGGGGCCAAGGCCCAGATCAGCGCCTCCCAGGCGGCGCTGCCCGACGGGCCGGTGACGCACAAGAAGGCCTGGATCGAGATGATCCACCGCTACCTGGCCACCGGGGTGGGCGTGCTCATCCTCACGCTAGCGGCCGTGAGCTGGCTGCGCCGCCGTGAACTGCTGGCCCTGCCGCGCCCGGTGTCGCCCTGGTGGCCCACGTTCACGCTGGTGTGGGTGTGTGTGCAGGGGGCCTTTGGCGCGCTCACCGTCACCATGAAGCTGTACCCCGCCATCGTCACCGCCCACCTGCTGGGCGGGCTGTTCCTGCTGGCGCTGCTGGTGGCCCAGGCGGTGAGGTATGACGCCAAGCCGGGCCTGTCCCTCAGCCCCGGCCTGCGCCTGGGGGTGGTGGCCGTCACCGCCCTGGTGTGGGTGCAGATTGCGCTGGGCGGCTGGGTCAGCACCAACTACGCCGTGCTGGCTTGCACCGACTTCCCCACCTGCCATGGCAAGTGGTGGCCCGACATGCACTTCGGCGAGGGCTTTGCCATCTTCCGCGAGCTGGGCCGCTCGGCCACCGTCATGCCCGACGGCACCCAGGGCTATCTGCCGTTTGCGGCCCTCACCGCCATCCACTACACCCACCGCCTGTCGGCCTATGGCGTGTTTGCCGCGGCCCTGGCGCTGGCCTGGGCGCTGTGGCGGGCGGGGCGCGAGCTGCCTGGCCTGCAGCCCTACGCCAAGTGGCTGCTGGCCCTGTGCCTGTGGCAATTCGCCAGTGGCCTATCCAACGTGGTGCTGGGCTGGCCTCTGGTGGCCGCCGTGGCCCACACGGGTGGGGCCGCGGGGTTTGTGGCCGTCATGGCCTGGCTGCTGGCGCGCAGCAAGCCTCGCCGCGCCTGAGCCGCACGGCCTCGCGCCCCGCTCCCTAAAATCGTGGGTTGTCCATGAGCCCACCCTCTTCTTCCCCCGACTCTCCAACCGTTGCCCCAAGCGGGGCAGCGCCAGCCACCGGCGCGGCCGGCGTGGCCCTGCTGGCCAAGTGGCGCCAGTTCCATGCGCTGACCAAGCCACGTGTGGTGCAGCTCATCGTGTTCTGTGCGGTCATTGGCATGTTCCTCGCAGTGCCCGGCCTGCCCGACTGGCGGCTGCTGCTGGCGGCCACGGTGGGCATCTGGATGGTGGCCGGTGCCGCCGCGGCCTTCAACTGCCTGGTGGAGCAGCACATCGACGCCAAGATGCAGCGCACCGCCTGGCGCCCCACCGCCAAGGGCGAGCTCACGCCCTGGCAGACGGTCAGCTTCTCGGCGCTGCTGTGCGCCGCAGGCATGGCGGTGCTGTACGTCTGGGTGAACCCGCTGACCATGTGGCTCACCTTTGCCACCTTCGTGGGCTACGCCGTCATCTACACCGTGGTGCTCAAGCCGCTCACCCCGCAGAACATCGTGATCGGCGGGGCTTCGGGTGCCATGCCGCCGGTGCTGGGCTGGGCCGCCATGACCAACACCGTCAGCGCCGAGGCCCTGGTGCTCTTCCTCATCATCTTCCTGTGGACGCCGCCGCACTTCTGGGCGCTGGCGCTCTACCGCACGGAGGACTACCGCAAGGCAGGCCTGCCCATGCTGCCGGTCACCCACGGCAGCGAGTTCACCCGCCTGCAGATCCTGCTGTACACCCTGGTGCTGTTTGCCGCCACGCTCATCCCCTTTGTGCAGGGCATGAGCGGCTGGTTCTACCTGGCCAGCGCCTGCGTGCTGGGCGGCTGGTTCACCGCGCTGGCCTGGCAGCTGTGGCGCCAGTACTCTGACGCCCT
>CAZRRW010000141.1:0-6697 GCA_964602505.1 uncultured Burkholderiaceae bacterium | reverse complement strand
ACTCTTGGGGTCGCATGCCTGCGACCCCTCTCTTTTCCCCATCTGATGTTAGGGATTGATGTTCTGTCAATCCAGTGTCTAACCTTGTACGCATCTTGTCGTGGACAAATGTGGGCAGCTTAGGCGTGAACTGAGCAACATTGGGGTGCATTGACGCACTTTTTCGAGCGACTGTCAACTTTATTTGACAGTCGCGACGAGTGCGGGCCGACATCCGGCGAGAAATGCTGTGTTGGGCCCGCCCTGTAAACTTCCCCAATGGTTGGCATTGAGTTGAGCGCGGGGTCTGCTGTGCCCGGGCGCTTTGAAGATGACGGCGCCCTGGTCGTCGAGAAGAAGTCCCAGAAGGTGGAACCGCCACCGATGTATCAGGTGGTTTTGCTCAATGACGACTACACCCCGATGGAGTTTGTGGTGTGGGTGCTGCAGGAATACTTCAGCAAGGAGAGGGAGCAGGCCACCCAGATCATGCTGAAGATCCACCGTGAGGGCAAAGGGGTATGCGGCGTGTTCTCCCGTGATGTCGCGTCCACAAAAGTTGAACTGGTGTCTGACGCAGCGAGAAAGTCGGGCCACCCGCTGCAGTGTCTGATGGAAGAGGTCTGAAACCGGTTTGAATTCCGCGAATTGATCTCCACCTGCAACAGCTCATTGGCGGTATAACGCCAATCACGCAGTGAACACCGTCAACAACCCGAGGGACGGAACCGGAGCGAAAGATGATTGCGCAGGAACTGGAAGTCAGCTTGCACATGGCCTTTGTGGAGGCCCGCCAACAGCGTCACGAATTCATCACGGTTGAGCACTTGCTGCTGGCCCTGCTGGACAACCCCAGTGCGGCGGAGGTGCTGCGCGCCTGCTCAGCCAACGTCGACGACCTGCGAAAGAGCCTGTCGCAGTTCATCAAGGACAACACACCGACCGTGGCAGGCACGGAAGAGGTGGACACGCAGCCCACTTTGGGCTTCCAGCGGGTCATCCAGCGCGCCATCATGCATGTGCAAAGCACGGGCAATGGCAAGAAAGAGGTGACTGGCGCCAACGTGCTGGTTGCCATCTTCGGCGAGAAAGACTCCCACGCGGTGTATTACCTTCACCAGCAAGGCGTGACGCGGCTTGACGTGGTGAACTTCATTGCCCACGGGATCAAGAAAAGCGACCCGCCCGAGTCGGCCAAGGCTGGCGACGGCGGTGGTGAGCAGGCCGACGAGAACGTCGGCAAGGATGAGAAGCAGAGTCCACTTGAGCAGTTCACCCAGAACCTGAACCAGTTGGCCAAGGACGGCAAGATCGATCCGTTGATCGGGCGCCAGCATGAGGTGGAGCGCACCATCCAGATCCTCTGCCGCCGCCGCAAGAATAATCCGCTGCTGGTTGGCGAGGCGGGCGTTGGCAAGACCGCGATCGCCGAGGGACTGGCCTGGCGCATCACCCAGGGCGACGTCCCAGAGATCCTCGCCGAGGCAAACGTGTACTCGCTGGACATGGGGGCTTTGCTGGCGGGCACCAAGTACCGCGGTGACTTTGAGCAACGCCTGAAGGGTGTGCTGAAAAACCTCAAGGACAAGCCAAACGGCATCCTCTTCATCGACGAAATCCACACCCTGATTGGCGCAGGTGCTGCCTCAGGTGGCACCCTCGATGCAAGCAACCTGCTGAAGCCGGCGCTGTCCAGCGGGGCCCTGAAGTGCATTGGTGCGACCACGTTCACGGAGTACCGCGGGATTTTCGAGAAGGATGCAGCCCTTTCCCGCCGCTTCCAGAAAGTGGATGTGGTGGAACCTACCGTGCAGGAAACCATCGACATCTTGAAGGGATTGAAGAGCCGCTTTGAGGAGCACCACAACGTCAAGTACGCCGTGAGTGCTTTGCAGGCAGCTGCCGAACTCAGCGCCAAGTACATCAACGACCGCCATTTGCCCGACAAAGCGATCGACGTGATCGATGAGGTCGGCGCAGCGCAGCGCATTGCCGCGCCCGCCAAGCGCAAGAAAACGATCACCAAGGCAGAAGTCGAGGAGATCGTGGCCAAGATCGCTCGGATCCCGCCAGCCAGCGTGTCAAGCGACGACCGAGGCAAACTCAAGACACTGGACCGCGACTTGAAAAGCGTGGTGTTTGGCCAGGATCAGGCAGTGGACTCGCTGTCTTCGGCCATCAAGATGGCCCGATCTGGCCTTGGCAAGGAAGGCAAGCCGATTGGTGCGTTTCTGTTCAGCGGCCCAACCGGGGTGGGGAAGACGGAAGTGGCCAAGCAACTGGCCTACATCCTGGGCATTGAATTGATCCGCTTCGACATGTCGGAGTACATGGAGCGTCATGCGGTGAGCCGTCTGATTGGTGCACCACCCGGCTATGTCGGCTTTGACCAAGGTGGCCTGCTGACGGAGGCCGTGACCAAGAAGCCCCATGCGGTCTTGTTGCTGGACGAGATCGAGAAAGCGCATCCCGATGTGTTCAACGTACTCCTCCAGGTGATGGATGCGGGTACGTTGACAGACAACAACGGGCGTAAGGCCGACTTCCGCAACGTGATCCTCATTCTCACGACCAATGCAGGTGCCGAGACGATGAACAAGGCCACCATTGGCTTCACCACGCAGCGCGAGGCGGGTGACGAAATGGCGGACATCAAGCGCCTGTTTACCCCGGAGTTCCGCAACAGGCTTGACGCCATTGTCAACTTCAAGCCGCTCAACGAAGACGTGATCCTGCGGGTGGTTGACAAGTTCCTGTTGCAGTTGGAAGGCCAGCTGGCGGAGAAGAAGGTGGAAGCCAGCTTTACCGATGCGCTTCGCAAGCATCTGGCCAAGAAGGGCTTCGATCCGCTGATGGGGGCCCGCCCAATGCAGCGCCTCATCCAGGACACGGTCCGCCGTGCGCTCGCCGACGAGCTGTTGTTCGGGCGATTGATGGATGGCGGGCGTCTGGAGGTGGGCTTTGATGCGTCGCGGGGCGAGCCCGATGAGAAGGGGCAACCCCGGGGTGAGGTGACGCTCGATATTCAACCCCTGAAGAAGAGCGACAAGCCAAAGCCTGAGCCGGCTACAGCCGACGCGGACGAAGACTGACACTGACACTAAGCGTCTTCGTTGCCGTCAAAGGGCGGGCTGCCGCCTCCGTAGCGTCCTTCAAGGACGCTGCTTGAAGTAGTTGGCGAACAGCTCGTACAGGGCAGGGTACTCCGCTGCCAGTTCCCGAGGCGAAGTGAAGAAGGCTTCCGCAGCCACTGGAAAGAACTCTTCCAGGCTTTCCGCGCCATAAGGGTCAAGAATCGATGCGCTGGTGTGCCCGGCCTCGGTAGCTGCCACACGCACGCAGAACTGCTCGTACGCTGGCTTAATCACTCCGAACCAGTGCTCTTTGGCGGTACGGCTCGGCAGAGGCGGAGCCCCATCGCACACGCCGTCGGCCTGGTCGATGACGTGGACAAACTCGTGTGTGACGACGTTCATCGCAACAGCGGCACTGAGATCAGCATCGAGGACAGCCCGCCAGCTGAGCATGACAGGGCCACCCTCCATCGCCTCGCCGATCAGGGGCTCCTCATATTCGTGAACAAGACCATGCTCGTCTTGGATCTCTCGGCGGGCCGAAACCTCGTCGGCGTGCAGTACCACTCCGACGAAGCTGTCGTAAATCCCTAGGCCCAAGTGAAGCGCGGGCAAGCACGCCTGGGCAGCCACCGCGACCGCCATGGCATCTGTGAGATGAAGACCGCCAACCGGGTTGAACTCCTTGTAGGCTAGGAACAATGTCGTGAGGCGTCTGAGCGCGGCTTCCTCGGCAGGAGGGCGTCTCAGAAAGCGATAACGCAACAGGGTTGAATGCCATAGCGGGTCTGGAATAGCGTGGCGCTGCAGGGCGCGCGCCTCCCGACGGTGCTCAAGCCAGTGAAATACGCTCAATGGAGAGCTGATCCTCATGAGTGAGCAGCCGCAGCACTTCGGCCCGGTGATCGCTTGGCAGTCCCAGGTCCAGATCCCAATCACTCAGCACGTAACGTACCCACGACTCGGGTAGGCTGCTCGATCCAGGCTGGTGGGTGTGACCATGAATCAAGATATCCGCCCGCGCAGCTGAGAGCCATCGAATGGCCTCTCCTTGGTCAATATCCATGGTCTCAAGGGGTTTGAACCTCTTCGCGTTCTCGCTTTCCGCTCGCAACTGAAGGGCCAGGGCACGACGCTCAGAATACGGTTGGGCCAGAAACCGAGTCTGCCATTGGGTGCTGCGAGCCAGCCGACGGAACGCTTGGTAGTCCGTATCAGTCAGGCACAGCGCGTCACCATGGGTGAGCAGGCAGGTGGTTCGGCCGACCTTCAGCCGGTAAGGGTCAGAGAGAAGGCTCACTCCCCAGGATCGAAGGGTTCCTTCGCTCAGAAGGAAGTCGCGGTTGCCTGGCATGAAATGGATCTGCAAGCCCTCAATTGCACGCTGCTTCACGGCCAGCCCTACGCTGCGAGCAGGCTCCTCGCCCGCCTGCTCCGGGCCGATCCAGGCATCAAACCAGTCGCCCAGGACATAGATCTGGTTGGCCCGGCAGGATGTCAGGTAGTTCAGGAACGCGGCAGTCGTGCGTGGCGTGGCCGCGCTCAGGTGCAGGTCGGATAGAAGTTCAACCACCTGGATCAGCGCACCATTGATTGAGAATTGGTGGGCAGTCAGCTGAGGTGCGGGTGGAGGCTCAGCGTCTCAATCGGCTACCAGTACGGCCTTGTCAATGGTGACACTCTCGTGTGGCACATCGTCATGAAAGCCCTTGCGTCCGGTCTTGACCCTCTCAATGGCATCCACCACTTCGGTTCCAGACACCACCCGCCCGAACACGGCATAGCCCCAGCCCTGAGGCGTTTCGCTCTTGAAGTTGAGGAATTCGTTTTCTGATGCGTTGATGAAGAACTGGGCTGTCGCTGAGTGTGGATCACTGGTACGGGCCATGGCGACGGTGTATTTGCTGTTCTTCAGGCCATTGCTCGCCTCGTTCGCGATTGGCCCCTGGGTTGGCTTCTGCTTCATGTCCATATCAAACCCACCGCCCTGGATCATGAAACCGCGAATGACCCGGTGGAAGATCGTCCGGTCGTAGTGGCCTGACTTGACGTAGGAAAGAAAGTTGGCTGTGGACTTGGGTGCATGCTCTGCATCCAGTTCAATGCGAACCACCCCGTGGTTGGTGTACAGGTCGACTTGAGGGTTTGTCACGTTCATTTCTCCACTACGGCACGGTTGATCACCACCGCAGTGGTGGGGACGTTCTGGTGAGGGCCTCGGCTGGCGGTGGCAACGGCTCGGATCCGATCCACCACGTCCATGCCTTGGACAACCTTGCCGAACACAGCATATCCGTGGCCATCGGGGTTGGGAAAATCGAGCATTCGGTTATCCACCACGTTGATGAAGAACTGTGCGGTAGCAGAGTCAGGAACACCGGTTCTCGCCATGGCGATGGTGCCACGCTCGTTCTTCAGGCCATTGCGTGACTCCAGAGGGATAGGGGCTCGCGTGGCCTTCTGTTGCATATCCGGTGTGAATCCACCGCCTTGAATCATGAATCCGTCGATGACCCTGTGGAAAACCAGGCCGTCATAGTGTTTGTCCTCCACGTAGCGGAGGAAGTTTTCCACTGTCCTCGGTGCCTTGACTGGGTCAAGCTCGACGACCACTTCCCCGAGCGTTGTCGTCAGCTTGACCCGTGGGGGCTTGGCCAGCGGCTGAGCACGTGCGGACAGCGCGCCAAGCAGGCCAGCGGCTGCCGCAACTTGTGCCGTGGCACCTCCGAGTACTGCTTGGCCAAGAAGGCGCCGAGTCGGGCCATTGATGCGATTCATCCGATCACTCCGTCAAAATAGATGCGCCAGCCCTTCGGCGCGGATGGGTCTCGCTGCCAGTACTGTCTCCTTAGGGGAGCCATCCTTGCGCCTCTAGTCACCTCGTTGAAAGTGACAATCATGTGCTGCTCTTGATCAAACCAAGAAAGCACGCTCAAGTTGCGAATCTGAAAGTCTGAGACATTGTTTTCGGCGGGATCGGTCTTGCCTTGAGGTGGGTGTTTTCGCGAGGACGCTGACATCCGGGTTGGCTGGTTGCGTGCCGGTGACTCCTGGGCCGGGAGATCTCTGGCGAACTGACCGCGATCCTTGCCACCGGTGCGAAAACCCGGAGCATAGAAGCCTTGTAGATCGGCCTCGTTGGCACTGACCCGTGCCTGCCGCCAGGACTCGATCACCAAATCAAACTCCCGTTGGCGGCCTGCCAAGGCGTTGGGTTCCACCCATTCGATCTTCGGCGTGATCAGCACCGGGGTGGTGCCTACGCCCACTGTCGTTAGGAGCCGTTCAAGGTCCGGATTTGCCAGAGCGACACACCCATCCGTCGCGTTGAGCGGGCGGGCAAATGTATCGCTTGGCATGCCATGCAACCAGATACCACTGCCGGTTCGTCCGCGTTGTTTGTCCAGTTCATTGGGATAGTTGATGGGCAGAGCTCCGCTTCCATAGAGATCCCCGAGCGACTTCGGATTCAGGTTACTGGTGATGAAGTAGACGCCCAAAGGCGTGCGCTGGTCTCCCTCCACTTGTTTGGCGGTACCGGCCAAACCAAGCGAAGCGTAGTAGTGGGCAACCAGCCGAATGCCTTGGGATCCATTTTCAAACAGGTAAAGGCGTGACCGCGATGCGTCGACGGCGATCGCATG
>CAZRRW010000140.1:0-6747 GCA_964602505.1 uncultured Burkholderiaceae bacterium | reverse complement strand
GCAAGGTGCTGGGCGGCTGCTCCAGCATCAACGGCATGATCTACATGCGCGGCCAAAGCCGCGACTACGACCAGTGGGCCGCGCTGACGGGTGACGACGAATGGAGCTGGGCCAAGGCCCTGCCCGACTTCATGCGCCACGAAGACCATTGGCGCCTGGACACCGAGGCCACCGCCCAACAGGCCAGCGACACCTTCAAAACCCTGCATGGCAACTTCCGCACCGGCTCCACCGGGGAATGGCGGGTGGAAAGGCAGCGCCTGCGCTGGCCCATCCTCGACGCGTTTGTAGAAGCCGCGCAACAAGCGGGCATTGAGCCGACGGATGACTTCAACCGCGGCACCAACGAGGGCGTGGGCTACTTTGAAGTGAACCAACGCCGGGGCCTGCGCTGGAACACGGCCAAGGCCTTTTTGCGGCCCACCTGCTATGGCCGCCCCAACTTTGAGCTTTGGACGGGCGCACAGGTGCAGCGCTTGCTCACAGAGCGTGGGGCCGACGGGGCCTTGCGCTGCGTGGGGGTGGAGGTGGTGGCCAAGGGGCAGGGCGTGGTCACGGCCCGGGCCAGCCAAGAGGTAGCCTTGTGCGCCGGGGCGGTGGGCAGCCCGCAGATCTTGCAGCTCAGCGGCATGGGCCCCGGGGCGCTGCTGCACGCGCACGGCATTGAGGTGCTCAATGACTTGCCGGGCGTGGGCCAGAACCTGCAAGACCATCTGCAAATCCGCTCGGTCTACAAGCTGCACGGCCCGCAGGCCAAGGGAAGCACGCTCAACACCCGGTCTGCCACCTGGTGGGGCAAGCTGCAAATTGGCCTGCAATACGCCCTTACGCAAAGCGGCCCCATGGCCATGGCGCCCAGCCAGCTGGGCTGCTTCACCCGCTCGCGGCCCGGCCTTGATTGGCCCGACATAGAGTTCCATGTGCAGCCGCTCAGCCTGGACGCCTTTGGCGAGCCGCTGCACCCGTTTGACGCCTTCACCGCCAGCGTGTGCAACCTCAACCCCAGCAGCCGAGGCACGGTGCACATTCGCAGCCCGCGCGCGGAAGACGCGCCCGCCATTGCGCCCAACTACCTCAGCACCGATGAAGACCGCCGCGTGGCGGCGGACAGCCTGCGCGTGGCGCGGCGCATCTGCACCCAGCCCGCGTTGGCCAAGTACCAGCCAGAGGAATGGAAGCCCGGCCTGCAATACCAAACCGACGAAGACCTGGCCAAGCTGGCGGGTGACATTGCCACCACCATCTTCCACCCCGTGGGCACCACCAAGATGGGCACCGCCAGCGACCCGATGGCGGTGGTTGATTCCCGCTTGAAGGTGCTAGACCCAACGCGCGGCCCTGCGGGCCGGGTGCTGGGCCTGCGCGTAGTGGACGCGGGCGTCATGCCCACCATCACCAGTGGCAACACCAACAGCCCCACGCTCATGATTGCCGAGAAGGCCGCGCGCTGGATGGTGGCTGACGCCGCCAGGTGAGCCGCTTTCGCCTGGCCGCGCTGACGCTGCTGGCCCTGGCCGCGTTTGCCGGCAATTCGCTGCTGTGCCGCCTGGCCTTGCTGCCCGGGGCTACCGGCACACCGTCCATTGACGCAGCCAGCTTCACCACCGTGCGCATCGCCAGCGGCGCGCTCATGTTGGCGCTGCTGGTGGGCTGGCAGGGCCAGTTCTGGCGCGTGTGGGCCGCCGGGCGCTGGCGTTCGGCCGCTGCCTTGTTTGGCTACGCCATCTTGTTCTCGTGGGCTTACCTGAGCCTGGGCGCCGCCGTGGGTGCGCTGGTGCTGTTTGGTGCGGTGCAGCTTTGCATGTTGGGCCTGGGCCTGTGGGCGGGCGAGCGGCTCGCCTCGCGCCAATGGCTTGGCTTTGTGCTGGCTGGCGGTGGCCTGGCCGCGCTGCTGCTGCCCGGGGCGGGGGCACCGCCCTTGCTGCCTGCGGTGCTGATGGCGCTGGCTGGGGTGTGCTGGGGCTTTTATTCCTGGTGGGGCAAGGCAGGCGGGGGCGTGGCCCCCACGCTGGCCACGGCAGGGCACTTTGCGCGCGCGGTGCCCCTGGCGCTGGCGGTCAGTGCGGCGGTGTGGCTGGCCTGGGGTGGCGCTGCGGTGCAGGCGTCGCCCGCCGGGCTGGGCCTGGCGCTGGCCTCAGGCGCCATCACGTCGGGCCTGGGCTATGCCCTCTGGTACGCGGTGCTGCCCCAGCTCAAAGCCACCAGCGCGGCCAGCCTGCAGCTCAGCGTGCCCGTCATCACCGCGCTGGCGGCCGTGGCCCTGCTGGGCGAGCAGCTCAGCGTGCGGCTGGTGGTGTGCTCGGCCGTGGTGCTGGGCGGGGTGTGGCTGGTGGTGCACCGCCCGGCTGGCAAAGCTTGACCAAGGCGGTGCGGCATGTGTCGACCCCGCAGCATGGACAAAACCCGCGGGAAGAGCCCCTGATGCCCAGGCCCGTGCAGGCGTAGCGTGGGGCCAGAACAGTGAGGGAGAGGACGAGAGGCGATTCCAAGAGAGGCAGGGCGTGTGGGCAACCCCCCGCGCCGTGTTTTCAGAGCATCGGGCAACCGGTTTTTTTTGCCTGCTGCGCCTTGCGGCGCCCCACCCGTTAGAGTTTGCGCACCTCGTGCTGTGCAAGCCATGCTGAAGAAACTGCTCATTGCCCTGGCGGCCCTGGCCTTGTTGCTGGTGCTGGTCGTGGGCGCCCTTTGGTGGGCCTACCCGCCCGAACGTGTGTTGGCCCTGGCCGAGCAGAAGGCCAGCGAAGCCTTGGGCACGCCCATGCGTGTGGGGGCGGTGCACTGGCAGGTGCAGCCCACGCCCAAGCTGGTGCTGGAGAACCTGCGCACCCCAGGGCTGAAAGCGCCGCTGTCAGTGCAGCGCATCACGCTGGCGCCCAAGGTGGGCCCGCTGCTGGCCGGGCGGCTGGAGATGGCGCTCATTGAGGTGGTGGGCGCGCGCCTGCCGCAAGACGGCATTGCCGAGCTGTCGGCTATCCGTCGCGAAGGCCGCGCAGTGCGGGCCAAGCTGGGCCAGCCCAAGCCCGGTGGCGAGCAAGGCGGCCCCGGGCTGGCCAACCCACCCGCCATCGACGCCATCGTGCTGCGCGACGTGCAGTGGCGCTCGCCCCAGGGGCTGGACGTTCGGGTGGACGCCGACGCCCAGCTCACGCCGCAGGCGCTGCTGCTCAAGCAGGTGACGGCCCGGCTGGCGGGTGGCGAAAGCGTGGGCAGTGGCCAGCTGGCCTGGGTGGGCCCGGTGGCCGTGCCCGACTCGGCCACGCTGGCCCTCAGCCTCAAGACTCGGGGCGTCAAGCTGGAGGGCCTGCACCCCAAAAGCAAGGTGGCCGGCCTGCTGGACGCCGACACCCGGGTGAGCGCCGAGGTCAAGGCCCCGCCGCCCGGCAGCGCCGAAAGGCAGAAGGGCGAGGTGGCCTGGAGCCGCCTGGTGGACGTCGTGGCCACCACCTCAGACGTGAACGTGCGCAACGCCGTCATCCGCGGGGTAGACCTGAGCAAGGCCGTCAGCAGCGCGGGCACCCAGCGTGGCGGCGAGACGGCGCTGGACACCCTGGCGGGCAAGGTGGCCACGCGCGGTGCGCCACCGTCCATGGCGCTCAACCTCACCGGCCTGCAGGCCAAGAGCGGTGTGCTGGGCGTGAGCGGCAACGTCAGCCTGGCCGCCAGCCGCGCCTTGTCGGGCCAGCTGAGCGTAGATGCAGCGGGCGGGCTGGTGGCCGTGCCAGTGCAGGTGGGCGGCACGCTCGATTCGCCCAGCGTGGGCTTGTCGCGCGCCACCATGCTGGGCGCGGCCCTGGGCACGGCGGTGCTGCCCGGCGCAGGCACGGCGGCAGGCGCCAAGTTGGGCGACAAGCTGGGCGGCGGCGTGCAGTCGCTGAAAGACAAATTGTTTGGAAAGTGAACACCATGGCAGTGCAGGCCCCGCAGCGCGACAGCAACCTGGCCCGGTTTGAAGACTGGCTGTTGGAAAAGAAGGGGCTGCGCTTTGGCGCTGGCCCGCAAGAGCGCGACGGCCCCAAGGCCACCGACCACTACGACGCCATGTGGCGCTGGTCGGTGGCGAACCTGGAGGACTTCTGGGCCCTGGCCTGGGAGTACTTTGACGTGCAGTCGCCCACGCCCTACACCGCCGTGCTCACGGGAGATGCCGCCGCATCGGCAGGCGGCGACGGCAACCCGGCCACGCCCTGGCAGATGCCCGGCGCACGCTGGTTTGTGGGCGCGCAGGTCAACTACGCCGCCCAGGCCCTGCGCCACGCGGCGCAGCGCCCGGCCGACGTGGCGGTGGTGGCGCGAACGGAACGGGAGAAGCCGCCAGCCGATGGCGGCTTGCGCGAGGCAAAGGCTTCAACAGGTGCGCAGAGGGTCGAGCTGACCTGGGCGCAGTTTCACGGCCAGGTGGCCTCGGTGGCCACCGGGCTGCGGGCCCTGGGCGTGCAGCGGGGCGACCGGGTGGCCGCCTACCTGCCCAACGTGGCCGAAACGGTGGTGGCCTTCTACGCCTGCGCCAGCATTGGCGCGGTGTGGAGCGTGTGCAGCCCCGACATGGGGCCAGTGGCCGTGCTGGACCGTTTTCGCCAGATTGCGCCCAAGCTGCTGATTGCCTGCGACGGCTACCAGTGGGCGGGCAAGCCCATCGACCGCCGCACCACCGTGGCCGAGCTGGTGGCCGCCTTGCCCAGCCTGGCCCAGGTGGTGCGGGTGCCTTGCCTGTTTGGAGGTTTGCAGCCCGAAGGCGCAGCAAATCCGGGCGGCGCAGCCGGTTTTGATGAAAAGTCATGGAAACCGGCTGCAGCGCCCGCAAATACTGGGCTCTTGGCCTGGAAAGATTTGCTGGCCACCCCGGCGCCTGCGGGCTGGGCGCCCGACTGGCTGCCGTTTGATACCCCGCTGTGGATCGTCTATTCCAGCGGCACCACTGGCCTGCCCAAGCCCATCGTGCACGGCCACGGCGGCGCCATGGTCGAGGCGCTGAAGCTGGGCCACCTGCACAAGGACTGGCGGCCCACCGACCGCTTCCACTGGGTCAGCAGCACCGGCTGGATCATGTGGAACAGCCAGGTGAGCGCCATGCTGAGCGGCAGCACCATCGTGCTGTACGACGGCGCGCCCAACTACGTGCCCGGCAGCGCCCCGGGCACCAGCGACTGGACGGCCCTGTGGCGCCTGGTGGCCGAAGAGCGCATCACCATCTTTGGCGCGGGCGCCGCGCTGTACGCCAACTGGCTGAAGGCGGGCGTGAGCGTGGCGGCTTGCGGTGACGCGGTGCGGCCCGGAGAGGGCTTGAGCGCCTTCGACCAGCTGCGGGCCCTGGGCTCCACCGGCTCGCCGCTGAGCGCCGACTGCTACCAGTGGGCCTACGACCAGTTTGCCGTCAGGCCGCGCCCGGGCTTTGACGCGCGCGAGCCGATCTGGTTGTCAGTCATCTCCGGCGGCACCGACTTTGCCGGGGCCTTTTTGGTGGGCAACCTGCACCTGCCCACCGTGCCCGGCGAAATGCCCTGCCGCGCGCTGGGCGCGGCCGTGTACGCCTGGAGCGAAGACGGCAAGGAGCTGGTGGACGAGGTGGGCGAGCTGGTGTGCACAAAGCCCATCCCATCGATGCCGCTGTACTTCTGGGGCGACGAGCCGCCGGGGCCGGGGCAACGCGTGGGCAAGCGCTACTTCGAGAGCTACTTCGACCACTACCCGCCGTTGGAGAGACAGGCTGTCGTGGCAGAGGTTTCGCCGATGGGCCGCCCCGAGGCGAAACGCGCCCGAGCCCAAGCGCGCGATGGGCGAACCATCGCTCAGGGGGGCAGCGAGGACACGTCAGTGCCGAGCGTGGGGGCCGTCAGATCAGCGGTTTGGCGGCATGGCGATTGGCTCAAGATCACGCCCGCCGGCGGCAGCATCATCTATGGCCGCAGCGACGCCACCATCAACCGCGGCGGCGTGCGCATGGGCACGGCCGAGCTGTACCGCGTGGTCGAGGCCATGCCCGAGGTGCTCGACTCGATGGTGGTGGATCTGGAATACCTGGGCCGCGACAGCGACATGCCGCTGTTTGTGGTGCTGCGCGAAGGGGTGGCGCTCACCGAAGAGCTGAAGGCGCGCATCAATGCGGCCATCCGCAGCGGGCTTTCGGCCCGGCATGTGCCCAACAGCATCCACCAGATTGCCGAGGTGCCGCGCACCCTGAGCGGCAAGAAGCAGGAGCTGCCCATCAAGAAGCTGCTGCTGGGCCAGCCGACGGACAAGGTGCTCAACCGCGACGCCATGGCCAACCCCAAGTCCCTGGAGTGGTTCATCGCCTTTGCGGCGGCGCGGGGCGCGGCTTAGGCCGGGTTGCGGCTACGGCCCTTCGCAAAGGGCCGCCGCGTGCTTGACCGCCAGCTTGAAGGGCGCCACATCGCCCTGCGCAGCAGCGAGCAGGCTGCCGCCTTCAAGCAGCATCACCACCAGTTGCGCCTGCTGCTGCGCTGCGGTGCGCGAGGCCCCGGCCGCCTGCAGGCGCTGGGCAATGGCCTGGATGATGAGGCCGTAGCCTTCGGCCACCGCTTGCGCCAGCAGGGGCGAGGCGTCGCGTTCGGCCACAAACGGCCAGCTGGGCGCCCACCTTCACCACCACCTGGGCGGGCGCGCGGCTGTCGGGCTGCGCGTCGATCATGCCCACGATGCTGCGTGCCAGCAGGGCCACCACCTCCACGCCCACCGAGCAAGACCTCACCCTCATCGCCGCCGACGGCTACCGCCTGGCGGCCACGGCCT
>CAZRRW010000139.1:1323-6906 GCA_964602505.1 uncultured Burkholderiaceae bacterium | reverse complement strand
CTACCTTTTCTAGACCCTTTTTTTTCGAAAGCCGCGCCCATGGGCCTGCGTTTCTTTTCGCTGCCCGGTGGCAGTGCCAAACCCGCTGCCTCGCCGGCCGAACCGTCTGGCACGTCTGACGCCCAGGCCGAGGCCCAGGCCAGGGCCGAGTTGCAGGCCCTCATGGCGCAGCCGGCCGGCAACGAGCGCGACCTGCTGCTGGCGGCCTTTGCCCTGACCGCCTCGCCCGCGCTGCGCTTCGACGCGGCCCAGGCGGTGCAAAGCCCCAAGGCGCTCATCGAGCTGGAGCGCGGTTTCATCGACCGCGACCGTCGCATCTACAAGCTCGCCAAAGAGCGCCTGCAGGCTCTGGAGGCCCAGCAGGACCGCCTGGCGGGCCTGGCCGCCGTGCTGCGCGACTACGAGGCCCTGGCCGCCGCCGAGGTGGCCAGCCTGAACCGCTTTGCCGACATCGAGCGGCGCTACGAGTCGCCCGAGCTGCAACAGGGCGCAGCCGAGCCCAGCGCCGAGGCCCTGCGGCAGGCCATCGAGGCCGCCCGCAGCGGCCTGCGTGAGCGCCTGGCCGCCGAGGCCGAGGCGCAGAAGCCCTGGCTGGCGCACAAGGCCGAATGGCTGGCCCTGAAGGCTGGCGCTGGCGAACTGGACGAGCCCGCCTTGGCGGCCCAGCTGGCGCAGCTGCGCCAGGCCCAGGCCGCGCTGAACGCCGACGCCACCGTGGCTGCGGCGCTCACCAAACCCCTGCGCACCGAGCTGTATGCCCTGGCCGAGGCGGTGGAGCATGCGCTCGCCCTGAAACGCCATGCCCACGCCCAGGCCGACCAGCTGGGTGCCTTGGTCGCCGAGGTGCAGGCCCTGGTGCCCGAGTCCACCACGCCGCGCCTGCTCGACCAGTTGCAGGCCCGCTTCAAGGTGGTGGACAACCCGCCGCCCGAGCAGGCCGAAGCCTTTGCCCAGGCCCTGAAGAAGGCGCGCGACGCCATGGTGCAGGCCCGCATCGCGGGCGAAGGCCAGCGCGAGGCTCTGCGTGCTGAAGTGATGCAAATGGCCGAGCAGTTGGCTGCGGTGTTGGCCCAGGCCCCGAAGGAAGCCACCGCGCCGGCCAAACCCGAGGCCGCAGCCGAGGCGGCCCCCGCTGACACACCAGCCGAGGTACCCGCCGATACGCCCGAGCAGGCCGCCACGCTGGGAGCGGGCGCTCCGGCTGCCGAGCCCGCCGTCACCCGCGCCGAGGCCAGCGCCGAGGCCAAACCGAAAGCCCCCAACCCCGAGGCCCTGGCCGCCCAGATCATCCCGATGTCCGAGGTGTCGCGTCTGGCCGATCGCCTGCGCAACAAGCTGCCGCAGGCGGCGCTGCATGGCGAAGTGGCCGCCCGGGTGGAGCAGTTGATGGCCGAGGCCCAGCGCCTGCGCCAGTGGCAGCGCTACGCGGCCAACCAGCAGCGTGAAGTCTTGCTGGCCGAAGCCGAAGAATTGGCAGCCATGGTGGCCCCGCCCGAGGCGCCGTCGGCAGCCGCGCCCACGCCCGAGCCCACTTCCACACCTGAGGCGGCCAGCCCGGCCGAGTTGCTGCCCGTGGCTTCGTCTGCCGCCGAGGGTGTGGTTGAGGGCGCTGCTGAGCCAGCCGCCACCGAAGCCGCAGCGGTGGCCGAAGGCGCGGGGCTGCCCGGGCCCGTTGCCGATGAGGCCGCTGCGCCCGCCGCCCCCGCACCGCGCGCGCCCAAACCCCGCCGCGCCAAGACCCTGGGCCCACGCCAGATCGAGGCGCGCATCGTCGAGCTGCAGGCCCGCTGGCAGGCCATTGACAAGGCCGTGGGCGGCGCGCCGCCCGCCCTGTGGGACCGCTTCAAGGCGGCCACCGGCACCGCCTTCAAGCCGGTGCGCGAGCACCGCAAGGAACTGGCCAAGGCCCGCGAGCACAGCGGCAAGGAAAAGGCCGCCATCCTGGCCGAGCTGACGCCGCAGTTCGACGCCATCGACCTGACGGCTGCCGAGCGCCCCGGTTTTGACTGGAAGGGCCTGGAGCAGCTGCGCCGCCACGCCATCGACCGCTGGCGCGAGGTGGGCGTGGCCAACCGCAGCGTCGAGCGCGAACTGCACGACCAGTTTGACGCCCTGCTGGCCAAGGTGGACGAGCCCCTGAAGGCCGCCCGCGAACGCGAAAAGGCCCGCCGCACCGCGCTGATCGAGGCGGCCAAGGCCCTGGTGCTGCCTGGGGTGGACATCAACCCCCGCGTGCTTGACGACGCCAAGCGCCTGCAGCAGCGCTGGACGAACGAGCGCCTGGGCGTCAGCCTGAACCGCAAGGACGAGGACGAGCTGTGGCAGGCCTTCCGCAGTGCCTGCAACGCCGTGTTCGAGGCGCGCGACGCGGGCAAGAAGGAGTTCTTTGCCGAGCTGGAGGCCAACTTTGCCAAGCGCGAGGCGCTGATCGACCAGATGCGCCAGCTGCCTCATGGTGGCAATGACGCAAAGGGCGACGCCCCGCTCGACGCCAAGAGCCTGGACACCCAGATCAAGGCCCTCATCAGCCAATGGAGCGCCGCGGGCGAAGTGCCCCGGGCCAAGGCCGACAAGCAGTTCGAGCGCTGGAAGCGGGTGGTCGACACCGCCCGCGATGCCGCTCGCGCCCAGCGCGGCGCCGCCGAGCGCGACAAGCTGGGTGACGCCCTGGCCGCCCATGCCGCCCAGGTGGGGCAGGTGAGCGACGCCAAGCTCAACCAGGCCAAGGCCGACGCCCTGACCGACCTGGAGATCGCTGCCGGGGTGGACAGCCCGCCCGAGTTCAAGCAGGCCCGAATGGCTCGCCAGGTGGCCGCGCTGGCCGCCCGCATGAAGGGCGGCGGCGAGAACCTGCCCCTGGCCGAGCGGGTACGCCGCTGGGCGGCCATGCCTGGGGGTACGGTGGCCGACGAGCCCAGCACCCAGGCCCGCCTCAAGGCGGTGCTGGCACGGCTGTAAGCCTGGGTTGACCTGTGGGTGGCAGGCCAGCGGGCCAAAACCCTCACAAGGTTCAGGCTTGACGGGCGGCGCTGGTTTGGCGATTTGACAAACCATTGGTGTGAATCAGTTTTCCAGTCCGTCTGCTGTGACTGAAATTTGTCAATGAAGCCTGTCCTGGTCATCGGTGGCGGCATCGCCGGGCTGGCCACGGCCTGGGCGCTGGCGCGTGCGGGGCAGACGGTTCAGGTGTGGGAGCAGGCCGCAGCGTTCAGCGAGGTAGGGGCCGGCCTGCAGGTCACGCCCAATGCCTTTGCCGCACTCGATGCCCTTGGGCTGAAGGCCGAGGCCCTGGCCGTGTGCCACCAGCCGCCCTGGCTGCAGATGGGCGACGCGGTGTCGGGGCGGGTGATCTTCCGCCGGGCCGCGAACGCAGCCGCCGGGGGCTGGACCGGCGGCGGGGGGGGCGCCATCGCCCAGGCGTTTGGCCAGCCTTATGCGGTGGCCCACCGCGCGGCGCTGCACGGCGTGTTGCTGGCGGCCTGCCGGCGCGAGCCGCGCATTGCCTTGCAGGTGAGCCGGGTGGTGGGCGTTGGTGAAGTGGTGGCGCTGGCGCAAGAGCGCCCCGTCATTGGGGCCGACGGCCTGCACAGCGTGGTGCGGCAGGCCCTGCATGGGCCCACCCCGCCCGAGCCCAGCGGCGCGGGATTGACAAAGAACCCGCTGGTGCCCAGCGGGTTCGTGGCCTACCGGGCGCTGTTGCCCCTTGAGCCGGATGACTCGCCCGACGTGCAGATGTGGGCCGGCCCGGGGCGGCACCTGGTGGCCTACCCGGTCAAAGGGCTGGCGGGTGAAGCCCTGCTGAACCTGGTGGCCTTCTTTCGCAGCGCGCAGCAGCCCACCGGCTGGGACGCTGCGGCCAACGCCTCGCCCTTGCAGGCCGCCTGGGCCCGGTCATGCCCTGCGGTGCAGGCGCTGCTGGCGCGGGCCACCCAGGCGGGGGCCTGGCGCAGCTGGGCCGTGGCCGACCGGGCGCCTGACTCCCAGCCCGGTGGCTGGGCGCGTGGCACGGTGCTGCTGGTGGGCGACGCCGCCCACCCCATGCTGCCCTTTGCCGCGCAGGGGGCCAACATGGCACTGGAAGACGCCGCGGTCTTGGGCCGCTTGTGGGCCGAACACGCACCGGCCGATGGCCCTGCCATAGCGGGGGTGTTCTCGCGTCTGGAAGCCCTGCGCCATGCCCGCACAGCCCAGGTGCAGGCCCTGGCCCGCCGCAACCGCGTGCTTTATCACGCCAGTGGGCCACTGGCCTGGGCGCGTGATGCGGCGCTCAGGCTGGCACCGCCAGCGCGGCGCAGCATGGACTGGGTGTACCGCTGGGCGCCATGAAAAAAGCCGCCCGCAGGCGGCTTTGCTGCAGCGGCTGCTGGGTGGCCTTAGGCGTAGCTGGCCAAGGCCGCGCGCATCTTCTTCATGGCAGCCACCTCAATCTGGCGCACCCGCTCGGCGCTGATGCCGTACTCGGCGGCCAGCTCGTGCAGGGTCATGCCGCCCGAGCCGTTGTCGTTCACCTTCAGCCAGCGCTCTTCCACGATGCGGCGGCTGCGGTCATCCAATGCGGCCAGGGCTGCGGCCACGCCGTCGGTGGCCAGGCGGTCGCGGTGCCGTGCCTCGATCTGGCGGGTGGGCTCGTGGCGCTCGTCGCTCAAGTAGGCAATGGGCGCAAAGGCGCGCTCGTCGTCCTCGGCGTCGGCCTGAGCCTCCAGGGCCACGTCGCCACCCGCCAGGCGGGTTTCCATCTCGATCACGTCTTCCGGCTTCACGTCCAGTTCACGTGCAATCTCGGCAACCTGCCGCTGGGTCAGGGTGTCGTGCGGCGTGTCGTCGTGCGCCAGCCCGGCTTCGGCCAGGGCGGCCTGTTCGCTGCGGTCGGCCGTCTGCAAGGCGCGCTTCTTGGAGCGCAGGTTGAAGAACAGCTTGCGCTGGGCCTTGGTGGTGGCCACCTTCACCATGCGCCAGTTGCGCAGGATGTATTCGTGGATCTCGGCCTTGATCCAGTGCAGCGCATAGCTGACGAGCCGCACGCCCTGCTCGGGGTCGAAGCGCTTGACGGCCTTCATCAGGCCGACGTTGCCTTCCTGGATCAGGTCGCCCTGCGGCAGTCCGTAGCCCAGGTACTGGCGCGACACCGACACCACCAGGCGCAGGTGCGACAGCACCATCTGCCCCGCCGCGTGCAGGTCGCCCGTGTCGCGGAACCGGCGCGCCAGGGAGCGCTCCTCTTCGGCCGTCAGCATCGGCATGCGGTTGACCGCGGTGACATAGGCGTCGAGGTTGCCCAGCGAGGGCACCATGGCCCACGGGTCGCGCAGCGCGAGCGTGCCGACGCCGGGGTTCACAGCCGAGGGGGTGGGCGTGTTCATACCGTTGTTGACCTCATGGAAACCCGTAAGGTTCCGCGACTTTAGCACTCGACGCGCGCGAGTGCTAAACCGGCGCGGAATCATAGTGAGCAAATGCGCACTTACTGTTTCGCTCATGCCGTCGGGATTGAGGCACCGTTCGCGTCGGCGTCGACCGCCCCCCGAACAAGGCCCTCAGCGCTTACAAGCCATCACAAGCTTGCATTGAGATCCGTTCTTGATG
>CAZRRW010000139.1:865-1261 GCA_964602505.1 uncultured Burkholderiaceae bacterium | reverse complement strand
GCTGCTGCGGCCACTCGTGCGCGTGCTCTTGCGTCACGGCGTCGCGTTCGGGGCGTTCGAGGCCTTGGCCAAGCAGGCCTACGTCGACGTGGCGCTGGCCGACTTCGGCCTGCCAGGCAAGCGGCCGAGCCTGTCGCGGGTCTCGATCCTCACCGGGCTGACGCGCAAGGACGTGCAGCGCTGGGCCCGCGGCGAGGCCGAGGCGGCCGAGGCGTTGGCGAGCGAGCGCTACAACCGCGCCGCGCGCGTGCTGGCCGGCTGGATCCGCGATCCGCGGTTCCACGACGCCCGCGGTACGCCAGTGCCGCTGCCGATCGACGGCGATCCGAGCTTCTCGGAACTCGTGCGCCTGCACAGCGGCGATGCCGTGGACATGAAGCAGTTCGAGCCGGCGAT
>CAZRRW010000139.1:0-855 GCA_964602505.1 uncultured Burkholderiaceae bacterium | reverse complement strand
CGCGCGCAGTGCTGGACGAACTGCTGCACGTGGCCGCGGTCGCGGCACAGGACGACGGCCGCTACGTGCCGGTCGCCCGGGCCTACGTGCCCCAGCGCAGCGAGGCCGACAAGCTCGTGATCCTCGGCCACGACGTGGCCGACCTCATCGAAACGATCGACCACAACATCCGGCACGGCGCGACCGACCCGCGGTTCCAGCGAAAGGTGATGTACGACAGCATTCCGGTGGACGAACTGCCGGAGTTCCGTCGCCTCAGCGCGACGCAGGCGCAGGCGCTGCTGGAGCACTTCGACGACTGGCTGTCACGGCGCGACGCCGAGCTCGGTCCGCAGGACGACCCGCAGCCGCGGGCCCGCGTCGGGCTGGGCATCTACTACTTCGAGGAACGCCGCATGGCCGGCGGTTCCGGCGCGGAAGACACCTCCCCATGAACAAGACCCTGCAGTGGCTCAAGACCGCATTCGCCGCCGGACTCGTGCTCGCGATGGCGGCGTGCGGCGGTGGCATCGGCGGCAACGGCTCGCCCCAGTCGGGCACGCTCCGGATCGGCCTGACCGATGCGCCGGCCTGCGGCTACGACGAGGTGAACGTGGCGATCCGCGCGGTGCAGGTGCACCAGGTGGCGTCCGCGGGCGACACGGACGCCGGCTGGCGCACGGTGGTCGACTTCGCAGACGCTCCGCGGCGCTTCGACCTGCTGAAGCTCACCAACGGCGTGATCGCCGAGCTCGGCCAGGCCGAGCTGCCCGCCGGCACGTACACGCAACTGCGTCTCCTGCTCGCACAGAACACGCCCGGCAACCCGCTGGCCAATTCCGTCAAGCCAACTGGCGGCAGCGAGCGACCCCTCGA
>CAZRRW010000138.1:4064-6944 GCA_964602505.1 uncultured Burkholderiaceae bacterium | reverse complement strand
GAATGCCGTCAATCAGCACCACCGTCTGACTTGCACCAGCCCCCCGAATAAAGATGCTGGTCGATGAGGTAAATGATCCGTTCGATGCGATCTGAACGCCTGGCAGCTGCGCAAGCAGTTCGCGCAGACCGGTTTGTCCAGCCCGTTCAATCTGCGCACGGTCGATGATTGACACGTCCGCCAACACGTCAGTAATGGGTATCGCGGTGCGTGTGGCGGTGACCACGGTTTCGGGCAAGTTACCTTGAGCCCAAGCACTAACGCCATAAGCGGCCGGGAAAACGCCCAGCAATGCAGCGGCCAGTGGCCGAACTGAGTGAAATTTCATTGAATACCTCGTCAAAGCAAGGAAGGACGGGCACTTTGTTTACCCAAACTCCCTCACGCACCTGGCCGCCTCCCCGCGGCTGGGCGCTGCACGGAGTTACCTAGTCTTTCTAGGCACAACCCCACCTTGCTGGCCGGTATCCGGGCTGGCGGTACAACCTTCATAACCTTCTCAGGGCCTTTCGAGCCCCAATGGCTTGGATGAAGGCGACAGCTTTACCGTTTGAACAAAGCCGTGACCGCTTACCGTTGCGGGGGCAGCGCAGGTTGCTTGTGGGGCGTTGCCCTTCAAGTCCCTGCTTCCCGTTTAACCGTTTTCCCGAATGGTGAAAACGAGCACCAACGAATGGAGTCTAGCATTGGTAGTTACCCCGGCATTCCCGCATGCGGCGCTGGGTTACCTTCAAATGGTTCACGGATCGGTTCTTGTGCACCCGCACAATCCGCCACTTCGCAAAAATAAGACATGAGATCCTCCCCTCGTCATCACACCCTGGCTGCACTGCTGGCAGGTGGTGCCAACGCGGCACCCGCTGTCTCGGCCCCTGGGCGTGCAGCCCTCAGCTTTGGGGCGCTGCGCGAGCTGATTGGCCGAACCATCGCGGCGCTGAACGCCGAAGGCATTGGCCGCAATGACCGGGTCGCCATCGTGCTGTCCAATGGGCCGGAGATGGCCACATGCTTCATGGCCTGCGCCAGCGGCGTGACGAGTGCGCCGCTCAACCCCGCGTATCGGACTGACGAGTTTGAGTTTTATTTGAACGACCTGAATGCCAAGGCACTCATCGTTGAGCGCGGCAGCGAATCGCCCGCGATTGCGGTGGCCGAGAAGCTGGGTGTGCGCCTGATTGACCTGGTGGTGGCCAATGGCGCCGCCGCTGGCGACTTCACGCTGCACGCCAGGGACGCGGCCAGCGGCCCACCCGCAGCGCATGGCGGCTTCGCCCATCCAGACGATGTGTCGATGGTGCTGCACACCTCGGGCACAACCTCACGGCCCAAGATCGTGCCGCTGTCGCAGCGCAACCTGGCGGCGTCGGCCCAGAACATTGCCGCCACACTGCAATTCACGCCGAAGGACTGTGGTCTGAACATCATGCCGCTGTTCCACATCCATGGCCTGATCGCGGGGGTGCTCGCCCCGCTGTCTGCCGGCAGCCAAGTGTTTTGTACGCCCGGCTTCAACGCACTGAAGTTTTTTGGCTGGATGGACGAGGCCAAGCCCACCTGGTACACCGCCGTGCCCACCATGCACCAAGCCATCGTGGGCCGTGCCAGCAAGAACACCGACGTCATCGCCCGCCACCCCCTGCGCTTCATCCGCTCGTCGTCATCGAGCATGCCGCCCCAGGTGATTGCCGAGGTGGAAGCGACCTTCAAGGCCCCGCTGGTCGAGGCCTATGGCATGACGGAAGCCACCCACCAGATGGCCAGCAACCCCTTGCCGCCCGGCAAACGCATTCCCGGCAGCGTGGGCCTGGCCGCAGGGCCAGAGGTCGCCATCATGGGTGAAGACGGAAACCTGCTCGCCGCAGGCGAGACCGGCGAGATCGTGATCCGTGGCGACAACGTGACCGCGGGCTACGAAAGCAACCCCAAGGCCAATGCCGAGGCCTTCACCAACGGCTGGTTCCGTACGGGTGACCAGGGCACCATCGACGCGGAAGGCTATGTCCGCCTGACCGGGCGCCTCAAGGAGATCATCAACCGGGGCGGCGAAAAGGTCAGCCCGCGCGAGGTGGACGAGATCCTGATGGACCACCCTGCCGTGGGGCAGGTGGTGTGTTTTGGCATGCCCCACCCCAAGCTGGGCGAAGAGGTGGCTGCCTGCGTGGTGTTGCGGGAAGGCCAGAGCGCCACTGAACGCGACCTGCAGGACTTCGTGGGTGCCCGTGCGGCCGATTTCAAGGTCCCCAAGAAGATCCTCTTCATGGACGAGATTCCCAAAGGTGCTACCGGCAAGCTGCAACGCATTGGCTTGGCGCAGAAGCTCGGGCTGAGTACATGAACCCACACGTCACAACACTGACTGGTGCTGCCGGAGGTACTGCAGACCTGTAGTGCTTGTTTTGTCATTGCTGTAGCGGTTTTCGCCCGTTGTGGGGCAGGCAAGCTCCACAACGATTTCCTTCCCATGTGACTTCCCTCTGAATCTAGGAGACGACATGAGCTGGCTTTTCAAGAAACCTTCGTTCTCGTTTGCAACCCAGCGCCGCAAGGCCACCGGCCTAGTGCTGGCGCTGGGCACAGGCCTCGCGGCACTTGCCGCCCCGGTGGCCCACGCCTGGGAGCCCACCAAACCCATCGAGTTCGTGGTACCCGCTGGTACTGGCGGCGGTGCCGACCAGATGGCCCGCTTCATTCAGGGCGTGGTGGCCAAGCACAACCTGTCCAAGCAACCCATTGTGGTCGTCAACAAGGGCGGCGGTGCTGGGGCCGAAGGCTTCTTGGACGTGAAAAACGACAAGGGCAACCCACACAAGATTGTCATCACCCTGTCCAACCTGTTCACCACGCCTCTGGGCACTGCGGTGCCCTTCAATTGGCGGGACA
>CAZRRW010000138.1:0-4042 GCA_964602505.1 uncultured Burkholderiaceae bacterium | reverse complement strand
CCCTGGATCAGTTTGTCTTGTGGGTGAATGCCGATTCGCCATGGCAGACGCCCAAGGCCTTCTTCGACGCGCTCAAGGCGGGCAACGACCGGGCGCTGAAGATGGGCGGCACCGGCAGCAAGCAGGAGGATCAGATCATCACCGTCATGCTGGAGAAGGCTGCCGGGAAGAAGATGACCTACATCCCCTATGGCGGCGGCGGTCAGGTGGCCACGCAGCTCGTCGGCAAGCACGTGGATGCCACCGTCAACAACCCTATCGAGGCAGAAAGCCACTGGCGTGCCGGTAAGCTGCGCCCCTTGTGCGTGATGGACAAGGAAAAGCTGCCCTACCGCGAGAAGATCACCGCCACCCAGAGCTGGAACGACCTGCCCACTTGCATGTCAGCGGGCATTCCCATCGACTACCTGATGCTGCGCGGCATCTTCATGCCACCGGGCGTGACGCCGGAGCAGACCAAGTTCTATGTCGACCTGATGGCGCGGGTCCGCGCCCTGCCAGAGTGGCAGGAGTTCATGGCCAAGGGTGCGTTCAAGCAGACGACCATGAGCGGCCAGCAGTTCTTCGACTGGCTGGGCCGCACCGAGCAGCAGCACCGGGTGCTGATGCGCGAAGCTGGCTTCCTGGCGCAGTAGCCTGTCACCCACCCTCAAGAGACAGGCGGCACACGGTGAGCCAAACGAACGAGGCCGAGGCGGCTGCAAGCAGCGCCGGCGGCCAGGACATCTCTTCCCGCTGGCCAGAGCTTCTGACCGCTCTGGCCCTGGGTGGTGTGGGCGCGGCCGTCATCGCTGACAGCCTGCGCATCGGTGCGGGCTGGGCCGACGACGGCCCGAAGTCCGGCTACTTCCCCTTCTACATCGGTTTGCTGCTGCTGGGCGCCAGTGTCTGGAACATGGGGGTGGCCCTGCGCCAGTGGCGGCATCACGGGCCATTTGCTGCGCGTGAGCAGCTTCGCTCGGTCATGGCCATGCTGTGGCCTTGCATCGTGTACGTGGTCGCCATCCGCTTTCTCGGCATCTATGTCGCTTCGGCCCTGCTGATCGCCTTCTTCACCGCCTGGCATGGCAAGCACCACGCCGCCCTGTGCGGTGGTCTGGCCGTGGGCGTGCCCCTGTTCTTCTTTGTCGTGTTCGAACGCTGGTTCCTGGTGCCTCTGCCCAAGGGTCCGCTCGAAGCCGCTCTCGGCTTGTAGGAGCAGCCATGGAAGAGCTCAACAACCTGATGCACGGCTTTGCCGTGGCCCTGACCTGGAAGAACCTGGTGTTCATGCTGATCGGCATCGTCCTGGGCGTGATGATCGGGGTGCTGCCAGGCCTGGGCGGCGCCAACGGCGTGGCCATCCTGCTGCCGCTGACGTTCTCGATGAGCCCAACATCGGCCATCATCATGCTCACCTGCATCTACTGGGGAGCCCTGTTCGGGGGGGCCATCACATCGATCCTGTTCAACATCCCCGGCGAGCCTTGGAGCGTGGCCACCACCTTTGACGGCCACCCGATGGCGCAGCAAGGCCGGGCGGCACAGGCGCTGACGGCGGCCTTCACCAGCAGTTTTGTGGGCGCCATCTTCGCGGTGTTGCTGATCACCTTTCTGGCCCCGGTGGTGGCCCAGTTCGCCCTGAAGTTCGGTCCGGCAGAGTTCTTCGCCGTTCAGCTGCTCACCTTCTGCAGCTTTGTCGGCATGAGCAAGGAGCCCATCGCCAAGACGCTGGCCGCGATGATGCTGGGCTTCGCACTGGCCGCAGTGGGCATGGACGCGGTGACAGGACAGTTGCGCATGACCTATGGCGTACCAGAGCTGTTGAAGGGTTTCGACTTCCTGATCGCGGTGATTGGCCTGTTTGGCATTGGCGAGATCCTGCTCACCATGGAAGAGGGCCTGGCCTTCAAGGGCAAGAGCGCCAAGATCAAGATCGCCATCGTGCTGCAGACCTGGAAGGAGTTGCTCACCCACTGGAAGATCTTCCTCAGAAGCACCCTGGTGGGGTGCTGGATGGGCGTGACACCCGGAGGGGCCACGCCTGCCAGCTTCATGAGCTACGGCATTGCCCGTCGAATGAGCAAGAACCCCGAAGAGTTTGGCAAGGGCCGAATCGAGGGCGTGGTGGCGCCAGAGACAGCGGCTCACGCAGCAGGCACCTCGGCCCTGCTGCCCATGCTGACCCTCGGCATTCCCGGCTCCCCAACGGCCGCCGTGCTGTTGGGTGGCCTGCTCATCTGGGGCCTTCAGCCTGGGCCGATGTTGTTCGTGGAACAGAAGGACTTTGTGTGGGGCCTGATCGCCAGCATGTACATCGGCAACGTGGTTGGCCTGATCGTGGTGCTGACCACCGTGCCCTGGTGGGCATCCATCCTGCGCATTCCCTTCTCGATCATCGGTCCGGTCATCCTGGTGGTTTGCGCCATCGGCGCCTTCACCGTCAACAACTCGATGTTCGATGTGTACATGATGCTGGGCTTCGGTGTGCTGGGCTATCTGTTCAAGAAGCTGAAGTACCCCCTGGCTCCACTGGTCCTGGCCCTGGTGCTGGGCGACATGGCCGAAGCCAGCTTCCGCCAGGCCATGCTCTCGAGCCAAGGCTCCCTGTCGATCTTCTGGGCCAACCCACTGGTGGGCAGCATCGTGGGGCTCGCCTTGCTGTTGCTGTTCTGGCCCGTCCTGAGTGGGCTGCTGGCACGGTTGCGCGCAGGCCGGGCGGGTGTGGCGCGGGCGGCGACCTGACAATCCAGTCATGAAGATCGCGATCGTCGGAGCCGGGGCCATTGGCGGCTATCTCGGTGCCCGCCTTGCCCTCGCGGGTGCGGAAGTCACCTTCCTCGCCCGCAACAAGAATCTGGCTGCCATCAACGCCAACGGCTTCACTCTGATGGAAGAAGATGGCAGCCAGCGCAGCGCACCGGCTGGCGCCGGCCCAGGTGCCGTTCGGGCGGTGGCCGACGGCGCCGAGGCTGGGCCGCAAGATGCGGTGCTGCTGACCGTGAAAGCGCACCAGGTGCGCGACGTCCTGCCCACGATGGCGGGCCTTCTGGGGCCGGACACCAGCGTCGTCACCATGATCAACGGCGTGCCCTGGTGGTACTTCCACCAACTTGGGGGGGCCTTCGACGGCACCCGGCTGCAAAGCCTGGACCCAGACGGCGCCATTGGGGCCGCCATTGCGCCACAACGCGTGATTGGCAGCGTTGTGTACCCTGCCAGCGAGTTGCTGGCCCCTGGCGTGGTCAAGGTGATCGAGGGCAACCGCTTCTCGCTCGGAGAACCGTCCAACGAAAGAACGCCTCGGGTGGAGGCCCTGTCGCAGCTGATGATTGCGGCCGGCTTCAAAAGCCCGGTCAGTCGGGATATCCGGGGCGAGATCTGGGTCAAGCTGTGGGGCAACTGCACCTTCAACCCTTTATCGGCACTGACCCGCGCCACTCTGCAGGAGATCTGCCAGTTCGGCCCCACCAGGCAACTGGCCACCACCATGATGGGCGAGGCCAAAGCGGTGGCGGAGGCGCTGGGCGTCCGCTTCAAGATCACCCTGGAGCAGCGTCTGGCTGGCGCTGAAGCGGTGGGCGCCCACAAGACCAGCATGCTGCAGGACCTGGAGGCAGGCCGGGCGCTGGAACTTGACGCCCTGCTCGGCGCCGTGACCGAGCTGGGGCGGATCACCCATGTGGCCACACCCGCCCTGGATGCCGTCGAGGCTGCCGTTCGACTGTTGGCTTCGACTAAGCTAGCGCATCCGTCCTGATTCCAAAGGAGCTTTCGCATGCCGCACACGCCTCGTCAGC
Organism: uncultured Burkholderiaceae bacterium; assembly: GCA_964602505.1. Lineage (GTDB taxonomy): Bacteria > Pseudomonadota > Gammaproteobacteria > Burkholderiales > Burkholderiaceae_C > CAZRRW01. Next base: position 263 of record CAZRRW010000138.1, on the reverse strand, counting down.
ACCCATTCATGCCGCTTGGAAGCCGGCGTCTGGCACGCCTGATCCTGGGCTTCATGGCGGGCCTCCTGGCCACAGCCACGGCGCTGGCCCAGACCTGGGAGCCAACCAAGCCGATTGAGTTTGTGGTGCCGGCGGGCCCCGGTGGCGGCGCCGACCAGATGGCGCGCTTCATCCAGGGCGTGGTGGCCAAGAACCGCCTGAGCCCGCAACCAATCAACGTGGTCAACAAGGCTGGCACCGCCGGGGCCGAGGGCCTGCTGGAT
>CAZRRW010000137.1:5662-6968 GCA_964602505.1 uncultured Burkholderiaceae bacterium | reverse complement strand
GTCGCGCGTGACGCTGAGCAGCAGGCGGTAGTAGTCGGCCTTGTGGGCGATCACATGGCGGCTGAGGTACAGGATGGGCAGGTTCAACAGCTCTTCTTGAATGAGGTAGAGGATGTTGAGCACGCGGCCAGTGCGGCCGTTGCCGTCGGTGAACGGGTGGATGGCTTCGAACTGGTAGTGGCCCACGGCCATGCGGATCAATGGGTCCAGTTCGGTCTGGTTGTGAAGGAATAGCTCCCAGTTGGCCAGCATGTCGCGCAGGCGGGCTTCGCCTTCGGGTGGGGTGTAGACCACCTCGCCGGTGCGGTCGTTAGCTAGCTGGGTGCCTGGGGTGCGGCGGATGTCCATGTCCACGCCTTTGAGGGTGCGGCAGACGTCCACTGCGGTGGCGGTGCACAGCGGCCGGGCTTTGAGCGACTGGAAGCCTTGGTGCAACGCGGTGCGGTAGCGCAGGGCTTCTTTGGTGGCCGGGTCGGCGTTGTCATGCCCCTGCGCGTACTGGAACAGCTGGTCGGTCGTGGTGACGATGTTCTCAATTTCCGAGCTGTCTTTGGCTTCCAGCAGCGGGATGGTGTTGATCAACATCGCCTGGTTGGGGATGAGCTCGGCGGCCTGCTTGAGCTCGGCTAGCGCGGCGCGGGCCTCGATGCAGGCCTTGAGCACGGCCCGGGTCTCCAGCTCGTGCGCCGGGGGCAGCGCAGGCAGCTGGTTGTGCGGCTGCTCGGGATGCCAGGCAAGGGCGGCGTCGGTCATGATGCAAAAAGCTTGTTTTGGCGACAAATGAACAGCTTATGTCGCCACAGACGACACGTCAACGAAACATGTTCCCGTTTCATTGAAATGACGACATGTTCTACGTTCATGGCGTTCTTGACGTCATGATTCCCGGAGTGTCGTCAAACTCCAAACAGATGGCCCGCGTTGCGGCAGGCCGTTTGGCCTAAGCCACCCGGCCCGTTCTCGCCAGGTTCACAAACCCAGCGCCCAGGATGAGCAGGGCGCCCAGCAGGGCAAACAGGGCCGAGATTTCCATCTTCTCTTTGCGGCCCGCTTGCAGCCGCAGGCTGAGGCTGTCGTACACCTTTTGCAGCTCGGCCGCGCTGGCGCCGCGGAAGTACTCGCCTGCGGTGGTGGTGGCCAGCTTCTTCAGGCCGTCTTCTTCCAGCCGCACTTGCATGGCCCAGCCTTCGCTCGACACCTTGGCCCCTTTGGTGGTGCCCACGCCCACGGTGAACACCCGCACGCCGTGGTCAGCCGCCAGTTGCGCCATCTTCAGGGGTTCTGGGCCCAGGTTGCTCATGCCGTC
>CAZRRW010000137.1:0-5652 GCA_964602505.1 uncultured Burkholderiaceae bacterium | reverse complement strand
GCGGCATTGCTGACGCCGTTCTGCAAGGAGACGATCACCGCATCCGCAGGCGCGTGCTTTGCAATGATGTCCGCCATCGCCGGCGTGTCGGTACTCTTCACCGTCACCAGCACGATGGCGGCTGAGCGGTTGTCGCCCGCCTCCAGCTTCTTCGGCTCTTCCTTCTTGGCGTCGTCTTTCTTGGGTTCGGCCGGAATCTGCGCCGCCATCCAACTGGGGATGGTGGGGCGGCCAGTGATGTGCAGGTTGGTGTCGATCTTGGCGTCGGGCAACAAGGTGGCCAGCGCCACCACAATGCCGCTGCCCAGGGCCGTGCCGCGCTGCAGTTGCATGCCGTCCAAGGCTTGGTGAAGCTGCTGTTTGTCGTCGGTGAGGGGCTGCACCACCAGGGCCGTGCCCGCCATGGCCACCACGCCCACCCGGGTGTGGCGGGGCATGTCGTCCACAAAGCCCTTGGCAGCGGCGCGCGCCGCCTCAAAGCGGCTGGGCGCAATGTCGGCCGCGCGCATGGAGCCCGACATGTCAATGGCCAGCATCACGTCTTGCCGCAGGCTGGGCAGGGTGATGATGGCCTGCGGGCGTGCCCCCGCCACCACCAGCGCGGCCAGGCCGGCCAGCGTCAGCCACACGGGCAGGCTGAGCCCCAGCCCCCGTCGGGGTGCGGTGGCTGCGGGGCTGGCCTCGGCCTTGGGGCCGGTGCGCCAGCCCCCCAGGCGCTGGCCACGCCCTGGCGGCCGCTGGCGAGCCAGCCACCAGGCAAGCAAGGGCAGCACCATCAGCAGCCAGAGCACCAGGGGCCACTGCACCCCAAAGGGCAGGTGGTGCCACCAGGCGGCCAGCGGCTTGACCCACGTGCTGAAAGCCGAGGGTGGCACAGGCGCGTTGGCCAGCAACTCAGGTGGCATGGGCCATGGCCCGAGGCAGCGGGGCACTGGGGCGGTTGAGGCGGCGCTGGCGCAGCCGGCGCCGATGGGCAAAGGCCACTAGGGCCTCTGCCATGGGCTGATCGGTGCGCAAGGTCAAGCGGTCCACGCCAGCGGCGGCCAGGCCTTGGGCGAGCGTGGCTTCGCGTTCGGCGGCGGCGGCCTCAAAGCGGCGGCGAAAGGCGGTGTCCGAGGTGTCCACGAAAACCTGTTCGCCGGTCTCAGCGTCTTGCAGGGTCAACATACCAGCGTCGGGCAACTGGCTTTCTGCCGGGTCGGCCAGTTGCACGGCCACCACGTCGTGACGCTGGGCCAGGGCGCCCAGCGGCTCGACCCAACCCGGCGGGGCAATGAAGTCGCTGACCACCAGCACCACGCTGCGGCGGCGAAGCTGACGTTGGGCATGCGCCAGCATGGCCGCCAGGTCGGTGAGGGCGCTTCGGTCTGCAGGCGGGCTGCGCCGCCCAAACCAACGTGCCTTCACCCGTGCGGCCCAGCCGGGCTGGCGGGAGCCGTCTGTGCCGGTGCTCACCGCAGTGGCAGCGGGCTGTGTCAAGGCGTGCAGCAGGCGCAGCACATGCAGGCGGCTGGTGCCAGGGCGCAGCACCCGCGGCGCCGGGGCGCCCAGGCCTGGGTTGCCTGCGGTGTCGCCAAACACCAGTGCCCCCACCCGGTTGCCATGGCGCGTCAGCAGGCGCGCCAGCACCCCCACCGCCTGGATGGCCAGGGCGCGCTTGGTCAGGCCGACGCTGCCAAAACTGACCGAGGCGCTCAGGTCCACCACCAGCCACACAGTCACTTCCCGGTCTTCCTGGAACTCGCGCACATAGGGGGTTTGCATGCGCGCGGTGACGTTCCAGTCGATGGTGCGCACGTCGTCGTTGGGCTGGTATTCGCGCAGGTCGGCCAGGTCAAGCCCAAAGCCGCGCAGCAGGGTGCGGTAGTCGCCGTGCAGCAGCCCGTCTAGCCGCTTGAGCACCGTCCACTCCAGGTGCTGGAGCAGGGCGCTCGCGCTGTCGGGCGCGGCAAGGTCGGCAGCCGTGGCGTTCATGCCCGGGTGCTCAGGCGGCCTGCTTCATGTGCTCCAGCGGCTTGGCCGGGCGCGGCACCGTGGCCATGATCTGCTGGATCAGGGAGTCTGGCGTCTGGCCAGCGGCCAGGGCCTCATAGCTCAGGCTCAGGCGGTGGCGCAGCACGTCGGGCACCAGGTCGGTCATGTCTTCCGGCAGGGCATAGGTGCGCCCGCGCAGCAGGGCCATGGCCCGGGCGCCTTCAATCAAGCCAATGGTGGCGCGCGGGCTGGCGCCGTAGGTGATGAGTGGCTTCAGGGCGGGCAGGCCGTAGGCCTCGGGCTCGCGCGTGGCGCACACCAGGCGCACGGCGTACTGCATCAGCTCCGGGTCGGCATAGACCGCGCGGCAGTCGGCCTGCAGGCGCAGCAAATCATCCGTGGTGCAGACGGGCGACACCTCAATCCGCGGGCCGGTCACCCGCTCGGCAATCACAAACTCTTCTTCCGCGCTGGGGTAGGTGACCAGCACTTTCATCATGAAGCGGTCGACCTGGGCCTCGGGCAGGGGGTAGGTGCCTTCGGTCTCGATGGGGTTCTGGGTGGCCATCACCAAAAAGGGCTTGGGCACGGCATGCGTTTCCCCGGCGATGGTGACCTGCCGCTCCTGCATCACCTCCAACAAGGCGCTCTGCACCTTGGCGGGCGCGCGGTTGATCTCGTCGGCCAGCAGCAGGTTGGCAAACACCGGGCCCAGCACGGTGGAGAACTCGCCCGTCTTCTGGTTGTACATGCGGGTGCCCACCAGGTCGGCGGGCAGCAGGTCGGGCGTGAACTGGATGCGCTTGAAGCTGCCGCGCAGCGCCTTGGCCAGGGTGTTGACGGTGAGCGTCTTGGCCAGGCCAGGCACGCCTTCCACCAGCAGGTGCCCTTGCGCCAGCAGGGCCACGAGCACCCGTTCCAGAAACTGGTCTTGCCCCACGACGATGCGCTTGACCTCGAACAGCAGCTTCTCCATGAGGGATGCGGTGGCTTCAGCCTGGGCGTGGGGGTTGGTCATGGGTAGGGTGCCGGTTGGGGGTGAACACGGTTGGCTTGGGCGCTCGCGTGCCCGCTAGAACGGTGGGATGCCGACGGCATTGCCAGCGGCCTCCATGGTGACCGCAAAGCCAATGCCAATGAAGGTGCGCGCCTCGGTGGGGTTGAGGATGGCGGTGACGATGCCGATGACCGAGCCGTCCATGGCCACCAGCGGGCCGCCGGAATTGCCCGGGTTGGCCGCCGCGTCAAACTGGATCAGCCCCGTCAGCTCCTGCCCGGTTTTTGGGCTTTTGAACTTGCGCCCCAGGCCGGAGATGACGCCTTGCGACACGCTGGGGCCAATGCCGAACGGGAAGCCCACGGCCACCACCTCGTCGCCGGGGTTGAGCTGGTTGGTGGAGCCCATGGTGGCGGGCTGCAGGTCGTCGGGCACCTTCTGGGTGCGGATGACCGCAAGGTCGTTGTTGGCCTGCACGCCGACCACAAAGGCAGTGGCCTCCATGCCGTCAAAGAAGGTCACCACCAGCCGCCCGCCGCCTTGCACCACATGCAGGTTGGTGAGGATGGTGCCGTCTTCCTTGATGACCACGCCCGAGCCCTCGCCGTACAGCTGTTCTTCGGTCTCGACGATGTCGCCCGGCTTGGCTTTCTTGGCGGCCACCGGGTCCTTGGGTATGTCTACATAGCTGCGCACTCGCACCACGGCGGGGCGCACCAGCTCGGCCGCGCGCGCCGCCTGCGAGGGCAGCACCTGCGTCTGGGCGGTGCGCAGCACGGCGGCGTCGATGTCCTCCTGGCTCAGGGCCTGGGGCGGGGCGGGGCCCATCAGCCAGGCCATCAGGCCCGACAGCAGCACGCCTAGCAGCAGGCCCACCACCACCAGCATCCAGGGCCTGCGCCACCAGGCGGGCGGCCTGGGCTGGCGGACGTGGTGGATCAGCCCGTCGTCAGGCGGTGGGCTGGGCTTGGGCGGAGAGGGGGGCTTCACGGTTGGGGCTGCAGCGCGCAAGCGCAAAGGTAACACCCTTGCAAGGCCTGCGCCAAGTCATGGCAAGCCCGTAGCGGGCTGACGGTGGCAGGGCCTTGCGCTACAGTGGTTTGAACATGAGCTTCCTATGGCCTGACCTGCTTTGGCTGCTGCTGGCCCTGCCGCTGCTGCTGGTGGCCTATGTGTGGCTGCTCAGGCGGCGACGCCATCAGGCCGTGGTGTACCCCAGCCTGCTGCTGCTGCGCCCGGCCCTGGGGCGCCAGACCGCCTGGAGGCGCCATGTGCCACCCGCCCTGCTGGGGCTGGCTGCCGCCTTGTGCCTGCTGGCGGCCGCCCGGCCCACCGCCACCCTGTACCTGCCCAGTGAGTACAAAACCCTGGTGCTGGCCATGGACGTGTCGCTGTCCATGCGGGCCACCGACATCAAGCCCAACCGCATCGAGGCGGCCCAGGCCGCGCTGCGAGAGTTTGTGGAGGAGTTGCCGGGCAGCATCCGCCTAGGCATCGTGGCCTTTGCGGGCACTGCCGCCACCGTGCAGCAGCCCACCGAGAGCAAAGAGGACATGCTGGCCGCGATTGACCGCTTTCAGCTGCAGCGCGGCACGGCCACCGGCAGCGGCCTGCTGGTGGCCCTGAGCCAGCTGTTCCCCGACGACGGGTTTGATGTCCAGGCGGCGGTGTTTGGCCAGCGGTTCTCGGGCGGCGAGGGGGCGGTGGTTCTGCAGCCGCCGCCCAAGCCCAAGCGCGAGTTCAAGCCGGTGCCCCCTGGCAGCTACCCCAATGGCAGCATCATCCTGCTGAGTGACGGGCGGCGCACCACCGGGCCAGACCCGCTGGAGATCGCCAAGGCCGCTGCCGACCGGGGCGTGCGGGTCTACACCGTGGGTTTTGGCACCAACGACGGGGCCGAGGTGGGCTTTGAGGGCTTTTCCTTTTATGCCCGGCTGGACGAGGAGACCCTGAAAGCCGTGGCCAAGATCACCGAAGGGCAGTACTTTCTGGCCAGCTCGGGCGCGGACCTGAAGAAGGTGTACGACCAGCTCAACCTGAAGCTGTCGGTAGAGAAGCGCCAGACGGAGGTGAGCGGCCTGCTGGCCCTGGCTGCGGCGCTGCTGGTGCTGGTGGCCTTGGGCCTGTCGCGGCGGTGGTATCGCACGGCCCCGCAGCCGGTGGGTTGATGTTCGACGAGCATCCAGAAGCCCTGAAATGGCCATAGGGTTCATTGTTTCCGGCGTGTCTGGCTCTTTCTGATTAAGTTGTTTTCTTTGTGAATGAGTGCCTGAAAGGCGATTGAATGACCTACAGTATCGATTTGTCGGGCCGCGTGGCCCTGGTGACTGGCGCTTCCAGCGGGCTGGGGGCGCAGTTCGCCAAAACCTTGAGCGTGGCTGGGGCTGCGGTGGTGCTGGCCGGGCGGCGGGTAGAGCGGCTCAAGACCCTGCGTAGCGAGATTGAGGGGCTGGGCGGGGACGCCCACGTGGTGGCGCTGGACGTGACCGACAAAGCCTCTATCGCCGCCGCCGTGGCCCGGGCCGAAACCGAGGTGGGCTCCATCGACATCCTCATCAACAACTCGGGCGTCAGCACCACCCAGAAGCTGGTGGACGTGAACGAGGACGACTACGACTTCATCTTCAACACCAACACCCGGGGGGCGTTCTTTGTGGCGCAAGAGGTGGGCAAGCGCATGA
>CAZRRW010000136.1:0-6983 GCA_964602505.1 uncultured Burkholderiaceae bacterium | reverse complement strand
GCTGCTGCATCTCACCCTGAAAGGTGAGCGTGACAATCAACACAGCGAGGGGGCCGTTCTGAATCCCCGTCTCAAGACTGATGGTGCGAGACCGGTTGGTGTCTTGCTTGAGTGCACGGCTGAGCCAGTAACCCAGCAACATGCCAAACAGACCCAAGCCAACCGAGGCAAAGAACACATACCAGGGCGTAGACAACAGCAACTGGTAGTTACGTGGCACCCAGGACACGATGAGGAAAAGGATGACGAAGATGCCGAGCATCGAGCCGATCAGTTCAATCGTCGCACCAACGTTGGGGTTGACTTTGCGTAGCACCATGCCAATGACGGTCGGCACCAGCAGCACTACCAGCACCTGTGCCACATTGGCCGCTGGAATTGCAAACTCACCCGTGACACCAGCCATCTGGCTGTAAAAAGCAATCAAGGCGGGCACTGCCACCACTGCCACCAACGTCGACACGCTGGTCATCATGATCGATAGCGCCAGGGCACCTTTGCTGAAGTAGGTGAAGATGTTGCTAGTCGTACCCCCGGGCATGCACCCCATCAAGATGAGACCAACCGCCAGCGCGGGTGGCAGGCCAAGCAGGACGGCCAGCAGGTACCCGAGAAACGGCATGACGCCGTACTGGCACACAAGCCCGACCACAACACCCTTTGGCTTCTTGAAGGCAATCAGAAAGTCGCGGAACGTGAGGCTTGCGCCCATACCGAGCATGATGACCATCATCATTACGCCGAGCAACTTTGTCTCTAAGGGGGTCAACATGGTGCTACCTCTTGTATCTGTATGTTGGCGAGTTCAGCCGTTGGCTTGGACATTGGCCTTGAGCGCAAACTCGGCCTTCACCTCCGCCTTGAGATCCTTGCGCAAGATCTTGCCGATCGGCGTTTTGGGGAGTTCATCTCGGAACACAATCGACTTGGGGATCTTGTAGTCGGTCAACAGTGTTCTGCAGTGGACCAACACAGCCTCCGTAGTCAACTCGCCTTCATACTCTGGGTTCTTCACGACATAGGCCCGTACCGCCTCACCGCTCTTGCTGTCGGGTATGCCCACTACCGCCGCTTCCAATACGGCGTCCATCTTGGCCAGCGCGTCTTCGATCTCGTTGGGGTAGACGTTGAAGCCCGAGACCAAGACCAAGTCCTTCTTGCGGTCAACGATCTTGAAGTAACCCTCGGCGTCCATCACCGCCACGTCACCGGTGTAAAGCCAGCCATCCTTGAGCACCTTTTCACTCTCGTCGGGGCGGTGCCAGTAGCCTTGCATGGTCTGCGGGCCGCGCACGATCAACTCGCCCGGTTCGCCCAGGGCCACGGGAGTGCCGTTGTCGTCGACCAGGCGCACGTCGGTGCCTGGCACGGGTATGCCAATGCTGTCGGGCTTGGCCACGCCGCTCATCGGGTTGAAGGTGACCACGGGGGAGCACTCGGTCAGGCCAAAGCCTTCAGCCACGCGGGTGCCAGTGATCTTTTGCCAGCGCTCGGCCACTGCTCGATGCAACGCGGTGCCGCCGGCAATGGCAGCCTTCAACTTCTTCGGAGGGAAAGCGGTGAACCACTCCTCGTTCATCAGTCCGTTGAACAGGGTGTTCACGCCAGTGATCCAGGTGATGGGGTAGTTCTCAATGGCGCGTTGCAGGTTCTGCACTGGGCGGGGGCTGGGCACCAACACATTGCGCGCGCCAATGTCGAAGAAACACAGCAGGTTCGCAGTGAACGCGAAGATGTGATACAGCGGCAACGCCGTCAACACACACTCCTCCTCACCCATGTGGCTCTTGCCCATGGCGAGCACCTGGTCAATGTTGGCCAGCAGGTTGGCGTGCGTGAGCATTGCGCCCTTGCTCACACCGGTGGTGCCGCCGGTGTACTGCAGCGCGACGATCTCGCTCGCAGCCACGTCACTCCACCAGCTCTTCACCGTGACCGGGTTGGCATTGCCACGGCCTTGCTCGATAGCGGCTTTGAAGCGTTCCACTGGCACCTTGAGTGCCGGCACGGGCGGCAGCACCTTGCTCCACACCTTTTGCACGCCGCGCACGATCAGGTTGGGTATGGCGGGGAACATCTCGGATACCCCCGCCAGCACCACGCGCTCCACGCTCGTCTTTGGAATCACCTCGGCCAGTTTGTCCGCGAACATGTCCACGATGACCAGCGCCCTCGCACCGCTGTCGTTGAGCTGGTGAATGGTCTCGCTGGGCGTGTACAGCGGGTTGGTATTGACCAGTACACAACCCGCCTTGAACACACCAAACGCCACCACGGGGTATGCCAAACCGTTGGGCAACTGCACGGCTACACGGTCACCTGCGTTCAAGCCGCAAACCGTGCGCAGATAGGTGGCGAACGCGTCAGACAGCTCACCCACCTGCTGGTAGGTCAGTGTGCCGTTCATGCCGTTGGGCACCACGGCGGTAAACGCCTTTCGGGCACCAAACGAATCGCAGGCAGACTGAACCAGATGTGCGAGGTTGCGATAGCGCGCCGCCGGCAGCTCGGGCTCAATGCCCGCGCCTGGATAAACCCCTTCCCAGGGCTTGGCGTCGTAGACGGGAAAACCAGCCTTCATCGCAACTCCTGATGCATGTACTTTGCGTGACGGCGCCGATTGTCTGGACGGTTTCTAGGGGCGACACCCTGAAAAGCTCGTATCACGCAGACGATGTGGGGTTACTCATCCGGGAAAACACTGACCCGAATGTCCCAGGCACTTCAAGGAGCACCCATTTCTGTCGAGGCTGGCGATACCATGGGTGAGTGAGGGTCAAGGCATGATTCGATGAGCGCCACCGCATTCCCCTTCCTGCCCCCTGGCAGCCGCTTGCCAGACCCCAGCTGTGCGCTCGGAGAGCATTCGCCTGCACCTGGGCTCCTTGCTGCCGGCGCAGACTTGTCAGTGGTCACCCTGACATCGGCCTACCATCAGGGCATCTTCCCCTGGTTTTCGGAGGGTCAACCCATCCTTTGGTGGTGTCCTGACCCGCGCATGGTGCTGTCGGTCGATCGCTTCCGCTACCACCGATCACTTCGAAAAACCGTTTCCGCCCTCAGGAGAGACAGACGGTTGCAGGTACGGATTGACCACGACTTCCGCCGCACGATTCAGGCGTGCGCTGCGTCAACCCGCCGGGACCAGGACGGAACGTGGATCGTTGACACCATGGTTGAGGCGTACTGCGAGTTGCACCGATGCGGGTTGGCCCACAGCGTGGAGACTTGGATGGACGGCGAGTTCTGCGGCGGACTGTATACCGTTGGTATTGGCCGGATGGTGTACGGAGAGTCCATGGTGTCCCTGCGCCGCGACGCATCCAAAGTGGCGCTGACCGCTTTGGTGGGGTTGTGCCTCTCACAGCAGGTGGAGGCCATTGACTGCCAACAGCACACCGATCACCTGGCGCACATGGGGGCCGCCGAGATACCGCGCGACCAGTTCTTGGCCCATGTTCGGCTGGCAGTCCAGCAACCAGCGATGCTGTGGCCCTATGATGCCACTCATTGCCTTGACTTTGTCGAGCATCGGCAGACACCGTGACTTATCCAAAGGAACTTCCGCTCAACTCCCTGCAGTTCTACGCCACGGCACCTTACCCCTGCAGCTATTTGCCTGGGCGTCAGGCACGGTCCCAGGTCGCGACGCCCAGCCATCTCATCAATGCAGACGCGTATTCCGACCTGGTGGGAGCCGGGTTTCGCCGCAGTGGCCTCTTCACGTACCGGCCTTGGTGCGACGGATGCCGGGCCTGTACGGCCCTTCGAGTGCCGGTAGCCAGGTTCCAGCCGAGCCGGAGCCAGCGTCGATCCGCGGCACAACACCGACAGCTGCAGGTACGAGTTCTCAAGCTCGGCTTCCTGGCTGAGCACTACCAGCTTTACCTGCGCTACCAGGCTGGGCGGCACGCTGGTGGGGGCATGGACCAGGACAGCATCGACCAGTACACCCAGTTCCTGCTGCAAAGCCGCGTGAACTCCCGGTTGGTTGAGTTTCGCGACCCCCCGTCCAACACCGATCCCGAGCAGCCAGGAGCGCTGCGCATGGTTTCCATCCTGGATGTGCTGAACGATGGACTGTCGGCGGTCTACACGTTCTTTGACCCGGACCCTGCGGCCAGCCTGGGAACGTACTGCGTGTTGTGGCAGATCCAGCAAGCCCGCTCCCTAGGGCTTGAGCACGTGTACCTTGGCTACTGGATCGAGCAAAGCAGCAAGATGGCCTACAAGGCACGGTTTCGCCCACATCAGGTGCTGGTGGATGGCCATTGGCGGGAGAGTGACCCATCTCAAGTTTTCGCGATATAAAATCACCTGCCGCAAGAGGAAAGCAATTCGCGGCCAATCTTGGACATGAGGCATCCCAAACACGGCGCCGACGGGGGCGCCAGCGAACCCACCGTTCAGGTTATCGCCCGGATGTTCACGTTGCTGGACGTTCTGGCCAGCTACGACGGTGCGGTGCCGCTGAAGGTCATCAGTGAGCGATCTGGTCTACACCCGTCCACGGCACACCGCATCCTGAATGACCTGGCCACAGGCCGTTTTGTAGACAGGCCGGAACCAGGCACCTACCGGCTAGGCATGCGACTGTTTGAGTTGGGCAACCTCGTCAAGGGGCGTCTCAACGTACGCGACTTGGCCATCAACCCCATGCAAGAGCTGCACCGGGTGACGCATCAACCCGTCAACCTGTCCGTTCGACAGGGTGATGAAATCGTCTACATCGAAAGGGCGTACAGCGAAAGATCCGGCATGCAGGTGGTTCGAACAGTAGGTGGGCGTGCGCCCCTACATCTCACCAGCGTGGGCAAGCTATTCCTGGCAGCTGATGAGCCAGACCGGGTTAGGGCCTATGCCATGCGGACAGGTTTGGCCGGGCATACGCGCAACAGCCTCACCGACCTGAGCGCCCTAGAGAAAGAGCTGGCGAGAATCAGGGCCACGGGCTTTTCGCGAGACAACGAGGAACTGGAACTCGGGGTCCGCTGCATGGCGGCCGGCATCTACGACGACCAGAACAAACTGGTGGCAGGCCTGTCCATCTCAGCTCCCACAGACCGCCTGCAAGACACCTGGGGGGAACGGCTCAGAGCCGTGGCGTCATCGATCTCTGCATCCATGGGCCATCGCCCACAGACCTAGACCCGGCATTCGCATCGACCCAGTGGCGCACCCGCTCAGCATCAGCCAGGCGCGATAGCTTGCCAGCCGAGTCCAGAAATACCATGATCAGCTTGCGCCCAGCCATCTGAGCCTGCATGACGAGGCACTGCCCTGCCTCAGAAATGTAGCCCGTCTTCTGCAGGCCGATGTCCCAACCAGGGTGCTTCACGAGGCGATTGGTATTGGTGTACTGCAGAGTGCGGGTTCCAGGCACCTGGCGCGATTCAATGCAGCGTTTGCCAGACCGGCGCACACATTCGGTGTTGGTAGCCTCCACCACAACCTGGTAGTCAGGTGATGTGGACAGTTCCCTCAACAAAGGTTGTTGGTACGCCGCCTGAACCAGGTTGGCCAAGTCTTTGGCGCTTGATTGATTTCTGCTCGAAAGCCCGGTTGGCTCGACGTAGCGGGTGTCGTTCATCCCGAGTTCACGCGCCTTGCGATTCATTGCGGCGACGAAGACTGGAAGACCACCAGGGTAGTGACGCCCCAGGGCGTTTGCAGCGCGGTTCTCGCTTGACATGAGGGCGAGGTGCATCATCTCGTGCCTTGTCAACCGTGTGCCGATGGGCAGCCTTGAGCCGGTTCCCTTCTCCGTATCAATGTCGGCTTCGGTTATCGTGAGCACGTCATCCATGCGCAGCCCAGCCTCAGCCACCACCAGCGCGGTCATCAGTTTGGTCAATGAGGCGATTGGGAGTACCGCATTGGCGTTCTTGTTGACCAGCACCTCTTTGGTGTCCTGATCAATGACGAAAGCCACGCTTGACTTGAGTTCCAGCGGGTCGTCGGTCTGTCGCAACCCGTAGGTCTGTCCGTACGAAGGGCGTACAGGCGCCGATACCCGAACCAGTGAGCGAGACGCCATGGACGACTTCCGCGCCTTGGTCTTGGCTGATTGATGCGCCTGCGGTTTGCCAGTTGCCTTGGTAGCCCCCTGGCGGGCCGCCTTGTGGGTCTGCGCCACGGCATCGGCTGGCACAACGCCCAACCCGACGATAAACGACAAGACCGTCAGCGCCACCGCCAGAACAACTGGCCTCTTGGTTTTCATCCAACGACTCATCTGGCAGCTCCTCAGGCATCTACACAACCCGACCCTTCGAAGTGTACCGGTAGAGAAAAAAGTGCGCAAGATCAAAAACTTGCGATCGATTTCTCACAAACTAGTGAAGCCACGAGGGAGCCAATTGGTGGAGATCACCCCGCTGTTCAGCCCTGCGCGGCCACGCGTTCAGCCTTGTTGTGCAGCTTGTTCAAGGCGGCCAGATACGCCTTGGCCGAGGCCACCACGATGTCCGGGTCTGCGCCAACGCCATTGACAATCCGCCCGCTGTTCGTCAGGCGCACAGTGACCTCGCCCTGACTTTCGGTGGACCCGCTGATCGCATTGACCGAGTACAGCACCATCTCAGCACCGCTTTTCACGTGCGACTCAATCGCCTTGAGAGACGCGTCCACCGGCCCGTTGCCATCCGACGTACCCCTGACCTCTTTGCCAGCCACGGTGAACACGATCTGCGCATGCGGGCGTTCGCCAGTCTCGCTGTGCTGCGACAGACTGACAAACCCGTACTGCTCCTTTTCGGGGGTCAGTGACTCATCCGCCACCAGGGCCAGGATGTCCTCATCGAAGATCTCGCTTTTTCGGTCAGCCAGTTCCTTGAACTTGGCAAACGCAGAGTTGATGTCCGCCTCAGATGCCATCTCGACACCCAACTCCTGCAATCGTTGCTTGAAGGCGTTGCGGCCCGAGAGCTTGCCCAGCACGATCTTGTTGGCGCTCCAACCCACATCCTCCGCACGCATGATCT
>CAZRRW010000135.1:3714-7004 GCA_964602505.1 uncultured Burkholderiaceae bacterium | reverse complement strand
GGCACCAGGGCCACATGGGCCGGGCGGATCCGCTCGATAACGCCCAGCATCTCGTCGGTCACGGCCGCCTCGAAGTTGAGGGGCGCGACCACCGCTGCCTTGAGGGCTTCGACGTCGGCATCCCGGATGTGGCGACGGTCCTCGCGCAGATGGAAGGTGATGATGTCCGCCCCGGCCGCCACGCAGGCGAGAGCCGCAGCCACCGGGCTGGGGAACGAGCCGCCACGTGCGTTGCGCACGGTGGCCACATGGTCGATGTTGACGCCAAGCAGGGGAGGTGTGGGAGTGCTCATGATCGGCTACAGCGCCTGCAGTTCATGCATCAGCGCACGGGTTCGGAAGCTGCCACCGGCATGGTAAGCCAGCAGGTCGCGCAGCACGGCCCGCCAGCGGGCCTCGTGCGGCGCCACCGCGTGGGCCAGTTCGTGAAGCGGGCCCTGGCCCGCCGCGTGGGCCGCCAGGAGTGCGCTCCCGCCCAGCACCGGCAGGCGTTCGGCCACCCCCGCCTCACGCAAGCCGTCCTCCGCGTCCATGGCATAGGCTGCGTCGGCCCGGACAGGCACAAGGCTGGCGGTTTCCACCCCCCAGGCTGCCACCACCCCCAAGGCCCCCAGCAGGCGGATCTCGAACGCCCGCAAGGCGCTCGCCAGGGCCAGGCCGAGGTCGGGGCCGTCCTGCAAGGCGGCCAGCAGCGCGAGGGCCTGGGCATAGGCGTCAAACAGGTCCGGGTGCGCGTCCTCCCGTGCCAGCAGCTTCACCAGCAGTTCGTTGAGGTAGTAAGCGCTCATCACCCGGGCGCCGGTCAGCATGGCGTGTCCGCCAGCCCACTCGGCGGCCTTGAGCGTGCGCACCTCGCCGTCGCCGCTGTAGGTGATGACCAGCGGCTGGAACGGCAGCAGGATGGCGCGCAGGTTGCTGTGCGGACGCTTGGCGCCCTTGGCCACCAGGGGCACCCGTCCATGGTGGCGGGTCAACACATCCAGGATGGCGCTGGACTCGCTCCAGTCCAGGCTGTGCAGGACAAAAGCAGGCTCGTGAACGACGCGGGAGACGGCCATGCGACTCGAGAGTCAGTCGTAGCCGTAGCTGCGCACGCGGGCCTCGTCGTCAGCCCAACCCGAGCGAACCTTCACCCAGCACTCCAGAAACACCTTGGCGTCAAACAGGGCTTCCATCTCCTGCCGGGCCTCGGTGCCAATCCGCTTGAGCCGCTCGCCCCCAGCGCCAATCACCATGGCCTTGTGGGCCTCGCGCTCGACGATGATGGTGGCCGCAATGCGGCGCATGGGGGCCCTTGGGACGACCGGAGATCCCCCAGGCCTGGCCGGTTTGACCGGTGCAGCCTCCTCCACGAACTGGTCAATCACCACGGTGGAGGTATATGGCACTTCGTCACCAGTCAGGCGGAACAGCTTCTCGCGGATGATCTCGGCAGCAAGAAACTTCTCGCTCTTGTCGGTCAGGGCGTCCGCGTCGAACCACCAGGCTTGCGCGGGCAGGTAGGGCGCCAGGATGCCCAGCAGACGCTGTACATCGGGCGCACGCCTTGCCGACAGGGGCACGATCTGCGCAAAGGGGTGGTGCTGGGCAACGCTCTGCAGCCATGGCGCCAGCGAGGCGCGCTCCGTCACCTCATCAAGCTTGTTGGCCAACAGGACCACAGGCGTCTCCTCGGCCTTGGCACTGCGGGCCACGAGGTCCAGCACCAGCTGGTCGGCCGCGCCCCACTTGCCCGCCTCCACCACCAGCACGATCACGTCCACGCCGCTGATGACACTCTGCACCGTCCGGTTGAGCGACTTGTTCAGGGCGGTGGCGTGGCGGGTCTGGAAGCCGGGGGTGTCCACGAACACAAACTGGGTGCCGCAGTCGGGCTCGCCCAGACTGCGGATGCCTGTGATGCGGTGCCGCGTGGTTTGCGCCTTGCGCGAGGTGATGCTGACCTTCTGACCCACCAGCGCGTTCAACAGGGTGCTCTTGCCCACATTGGGCCTCCCCACGATGGCCACGGTGCCGCAGTGAGGTGCCGCTTCTGGTGCCTCGACACCCCCTGCAGCGTTCACGGTCATGCCACTCCCAGCTGGCCCAGCATGGCCTGCGCAGCCGCCTTCTCTGCCGCGCGCCGCGTGGCGCCGGTGCCAGAGGCTTCCAGTATGGTCAACGCCTTGCCACGACCCGCCTTTGGGCTGACGCTGCACACCACTTCGAACTGCTGGGCGTGGGCCTGGCCGCTGAGCATCTGCACGCGGTAGACGGGCAGGGGGCGCTGGTGAGCTTGCAGCCATTCCTGCAAGGCCGTCTTGGGATCCTTTGCAGCGCCCTGCTGAGCACGTGCGTCTGCGATCTGCGTACCCAGCAAACGCACCACCACAGCGTGGCTCGCCGCAAAGCCTCCATCCAGGTAGACGGCGCCAATCACGGCTTCCATCGCATCCGCCAGGATGGACGGGCGAGTGGCTCCGCCGCTGCGCATCTCCCCCTCGCCCAGCTTGAGCGCCGCTGGCAGACCCACAGCCAGGGCCAGCTTGTGCAAGGGATCCTGGCGCACCAGCGCCGAGCGAAGGCGTGACAGTTCGCCTTCTGCGGCATCCGGGTGGGCCTGCACCAGCAAGGTGGCAACGCTGGCGCTAAGCACTGCATCTCCCAAAAATTCGAGCCGTTCGTTGTGGGCAGCACCGAAACTGCGGTGGGTGAGTGCCCGCTCGAGCAGTGAGGGGTCAGAGAACGCGTGCCCGAGCGCCTGCTGCACCGCAGCGTGGACAGACGTCACCGGCGGGCACTGGCGCACGGCGTCACTTGGACTGGCCGGCGTACTTGATGGTCAGATACACCGGCCCGCCAATCGGGATCTCGCGGGTGTAGGCAAAGGACACCACCACCTTCTCGCCATTCTTGGTGACGTCCAGGTCGGCGCCCTTGATGGACTTGATGTCGCCAGGAATGGCCGCAATATCAAACGCCCTACGGATCTCTGCCACCGTAGACCCACCGGCGGCGGCCTTGTCAACCGCATTCTGGATGGATCGGTACTCTACGTAGGTGGGCACCGCCTGTGCCACGATGATGCCGCTGAAGGCCAGCACCCCCCCAACGAACAGAAGTCCGATCAGGGTGATGCCGCGCTGGGTCTTCGCCATGGCCAGGCCAAGAGCCGACTCACGCAAGAAGGGTTCGCACATGCACTCACTCCCCAAAGAAATCCTGGCGGCGTCGCCCTGTGCAGGGCTCAATGGAAACCACCAATACGCTTGAGATTGCCAAAGTTCATCCAGACGAAGAAAGCCTTGCCT